>CAYTVP010000067.1:0-14076 GCA_964441675.1 uncultured Solibacteraceae bacterium
CCGTCACCGAAGAGCGCCGCGCGGCGCAGCGCTATACCCTGTCGCACCTGGCGCACGACGTGAAGAATCAGGTTGGACTGGGTGAGCCGACGCGCGACTGGTTCCCGATTTCGTTCATGTCCACATTTTCCGACTTCGCCGACCTCGTTCATGGGCCGGAAGCGGATTGGGGACAGATATCCTGCGGCTGCCATCCAAACTGCGGTGTGGGCTTGGCGGTGATGTGCGACAAGGAGACGAAAGAAGCCGTTCCGGTAACGGCGTTCCTCAACGCAGATCAGCTGGCTCTCGACGTAGCGCGAATCAACGACGCTGCCCGCGGCAGGTTCCTCACCATTACGGGTGTCGCGTTGTCGCTGATGCGGAACTACAATCCCTTTGCTGCTCCTACGCACTTTAAACTGACCGATCTTCTGCAGAAGTTCGATAAGTGCTTCGGTGCCACTGGCCGCAGCTACGGTAAGGTAACGGCTGACCGTACGCGTGATGATATCGAGAAGCGCCGCGCAGACCGCTGGAACTTTCTCTTTATCGCCGGCATGTGGTTCCAGGATCTGTTTAACTACGATTTCCGCCGTACTGAGCAGTGCATCATACCGTATGCGACCCAGGAAGGCGAGATCAGCTTCTGCGCATACAACACAGGTATCGGCTGGCGAAACATCATCGAGAAGATGCACATGACCGCTACGCTGACCAAGTGGTATGACGAACACGGCCGGCATAAGATTTACGCCGGTGGCAAGGCCGTGGATCTGCCGTCAGCGGAGCACTCGCTGGCGCTGCGCGCAGAAGATGTTAACAAGGGCAAACAGACCGATCTCGACGAGTTGGGTGTAGCTAAGACGGCTCGCGAAGAGAAGCTGCGTGCTCGCGCCCAAAAGCTGAAGGAACAGGAAGAGCATGACCGCATGGAGAAGCTCTACCGGAAACATGTTTTGAAGGAACCGGAGCAGGAGGGATTTGTCGCTCTGTCGTCGATTCAACCGGCGATTCAGCCGGCCGCGCCCGTCTCGCCTGCCGAGAAACAGGAAGAAGTGGGGACGATGGGCGACTAAGCCCTTCGATTCTAGTCTCGCTTAGTTGGGGACCGCCCGGGCCGTTGCTCGGGCGGTTTGTTTTTTAGATCTTGCCGTTCGGCGCCGCCGTTTCTTCAACAGGCAAAGTCAGCTTGAATGTGGATCCTACGCGCGGCACCGACTCCACCCAGATTTGCCCGCCGTAGCTTTCGACGATTCGCTTGCAGATAGCGAGTCCAATTCCGGTGCCGGGATACCGCTGGCCGTGCAGTCGTTTGAACATGCCGAATACCTGCTTCGAGTACTGTGGGTCGATACCGATGCCATTGTCGCGAACGGCTATTTCGAGGAATCCGTTCTTCTGCTCGCTAAGCACTTCAACCTCGGGATTACGATCCTGGCTGCGGTATTTGATCGCGTTTCCAATCAGGTTCTGCAGAAGTTGCTGGACGTGAATTTCATGAGCCATGACGGCGACCGGAACACGGCTTGTTCGAATCTGGCAGCGTTCCGTTTCGATTGGCACCTGCAGCACGCCGAGAACACGGTCCAAAACAACATTGACGTCAACCGGTGACTCCACGGCTTGGTCCACATAGCCGGCCCGGCTGTAGGCTAACAGATCATCGATTAGCTGTTGCATCTGACGTGCGCCATTGCAGACGAACTCAAGAGATTGGGTGGCGTCCGGATCCAGATGCTTACCCCATCTCCGTTGAAGAATCTCTCCATACAGCAGGATCACGCGAAGCGGTTCCTGGAGATCGTGACTGGCAGAGTAGGCGAACTGTTGGAGATCCGTATTTGCTCGCGCAAGTTGTTCGGCATGTTTTTCCAAACTACGCTGGGCGGTTTGGGCAATTGTCCGTCCCTCTTCAACTTCCTTAAACAGACGCTCAAGCTCCGTAAACGTACGATTGAAGTCGCGCGTCAGCTCCGTCAACTCATCGTTGCCATCCGCCGGAACCCGGCGGGTCAGGTCGCCGGCAGCGAGGGCGCGGCCGCCTTGCGCCAACCGCGATAGGGGCGCTGTGATGCTGGTTGTTAAGGAAGCTCCGAGAAGAATAGCGAGGGCAAGACTGATTGTGGCAGCGGCCAGCAATGTATAAACGGCCCTCTGCTGCGCCTTGGCAAGATCTTCCGTTAGCTCAGCGCGAGCTTCTACCAGGTCGACATCCAGGCGCGTCATGAGCGCAGCCATTACGTCATCCGTCTGATCGGCCTCGTTCAGCAGGCGCGCATGAAGAACCTGCCAATCGTCATGCCTCGCCAACTGAGCCAGTGACGAGATTCGCTTCGGCATGCTCTCGATCATCGTCAGAACGCCGCCGATCAGCACTGTGTAGCGGCTATCGGACTGCGCCATTTCCCGCAGTGCCGATAACGCATCAGTAGACTGCGTTTCGAATGCCCTTGCGAGGTAGAACGCTTCGGCTTCAAACCGGCTCGTCATCTGACGGTCGGCTGCCCGGTAGAGCCCGTTCGTCAACGATAGGAGATTGGTGTTTAACCGCAAGACCGCCGCGGAGCGCCGCTCAGCCAGAGAGATCCGGGCGGCATATGAGGTCACACTGCGAAAATGCCAAAAGCTGAACGATGCGCCGAGGATCGTCATTACGATCACCACCGCGAATACCAAGCGGAAACGGACTGGAATGGAGAGAGTGCGAAGTCGCTCTTGCCAACTCATGTTGTCAATTGGAAGCAGGAGCCTTCATTAGCAGAGTCAGATCGCGTTCCAGTTGCGCCAGCGCGGGTGCCGTTTCCGCTTGACGTGACAAGATACGGTGAACTGTTTCATAGAAAAGCTGCGAGGATTCGGCGTATTTTTCTCCCGTGGCGTGGGAGAATCGTGCAATCCACCGTTCCGGAGCAACATTTCGCAGCATCTGAAACGGCGGAAGAGACTTTGCGAATTCGCTGTCCTGATGCAGTGCTGTGCTGGTGGGCAGATAGCCTCTGAGCGTCGCGCGGCGCCTCTGAATTTCCGTACTTGCGAGGTAGTTCACCAGCTGGGCGGCTTTCTGCTTGTGTTTGGAATAGCGTGAGACCGCCAGATAGAAACCGCCCAAGGAATGAAATTGTCCACTTGGCCCGCCTGGAAGAAGGGCGACCTTGGTGGAAAAAGGTGGCATCAGTCGAGTGATGCGCGGATAGGCGCTGCTCCAGTGACGGAGAAACAATGCGCCGCTACCCTGGAAGACATTCAAAGTATCGGATTCGGTGTAGGAAAGGACACTTGCTGGTGAAATGGTTCCGATACGCGCCTTGGCCATATCAAGTGCCCGCACCGCTTGAGGGTTATTGATGGATATTCTTCCGTTGTCCTCGATTACGCGTCCTCCGCCGAAGGAAGCCACCCACTCGATCGCATTGCAGGTAAGCCCCTCATAGGCGGCACCCTGCCAAACATATCCCCAAAACTTCGATTTTCCCTTCGTGCGCTCCGACCGCTGAATCCTGAGAGCCATTCTATCGAGTTCATCCCAGGTCTTTGGCGGGCCGGAGTAACCATACTGCTCAAGCAGGTCCGCGCGATAGTACAGCACTCCGGCGTTGACGTAGAACGGAATTGCGACGATTTGCCCGTCGATCTGGCCCTTCTGTACCATAGCCGGCATATGCTCGTTCTGGCTGAGATCGATATAAGGAGACAGATCCAACAAATGTTCGCGCAGAGCTTGGAGCCATATGATGTCAATAACATAAATATCCGGGGTCCCAAGCCGGTTTTCCAAAAGGATGCGCGCCAGCTTTACCTGCTCGGCGGAAGTGCCCGCGGTGGGCATCATATCCACGTCAACGCCGGTCTGCCGCATGAAGTCCGTCAACGCATCTTGCCGGAGTTGTTCGCCCGCTTCCAGACCCATTCCGAATATCGTGAGCTTTGGCGGCTGCGCCGGCTCAGGAGAACTGCAGGCCGCCGAAAGCAGAAGCAGCAGGAGCACGGTAAAAAGCCCCAACATACGATCTCTAATCCCACGACCGGCTGAATATGACCGCCAATCCAAATTTGCACTCACCAATTGAGCGTAGCGCTAAGTGACAGTTCGAGAACATGCGGAAGCTGGATGAGGTTCCGGCATTGACGCTCCGGATCACTGCATGCTAGCGTTGAGATTCCTCATGGTGCCCGTCAGGGCTTAATAGGGAAGTCCGGTGAAATGCCGGCGCGGTCCCGCCACTGTATGAAGAGTCCGGCTGCTTCCAGCACGCCACTCGGTTCGTAAAAAGAGCCGGGGAAGGCGGAAGCGGGTCGAGTATTTTTTCTGCTGCTCTTCAAGCCAGGAGACCTGCCAAAGGGGATTGCGCCGGCTGACTTTCTGCGGAGAACGGAAAGAGTGCACTCAACCTGTATCTCACCCTGCATTCTAGAAGACAGTAACTCCCTATCGAAAGCCTTACCGGCGTGTTCGGAGAGGAGTTACTGCGATGACGATTGCCCCCAAGCGCGCCCATGGCGAGGTACACAGTATTTGCCGGTGGGACCGGCGGCGTATGGTTCGGTTCGCTTTGGCGGCCACCTGTCTCTGCTCCGGCCTTCCAGCCCAGCGCGACGCCGTCTTGACGGGGACGATAAAGGATCCGCAAGGGGCGGCTGTCCGGCAGGCACAGGTGCGGCTATTCCGGCAGGATACCGGTTCCGTCCTTCAGACCGTCACCACGGACAACGGCGAATATTCCTTCGAGCGTCTGACGGCCGGTGTATTCATTCTCGAAGTAGAGAAAGCAAGCTTTCGTGGAGCCACCATTGAAGTTCGCGTTGACGCAGGTTCTGCCCGTGCGGATGTCACGTTAGATCTCGCTGGCGTCAATCAGTCTGTGATTGTCACGGCTGCGGGAGTACCTCAGCAGCTTGATGAAATTGCAAAGGCTGTCAGCACGGTGTCCGGCGACGAAATCCGGAATCGAAACGAGTATGCTCTGAGCGACATCGTGCGCTCGACCCCTGGAATGCTCATCACGAGTAGCGGCAGCCCGGGGCAGAACATCAACATCCGCCTCCGCGGCCTGCGGCCCGATGCCACGGCAGTGTTGGTAGACGGATTGCGTTTTCGCGACGCCACGACACTCCAAGGGGATGCCAGTTCGGTGATGCCAACGCTAAACTTCATTGCTGCCGACCGTGTCGAAGTTCTGCGAGGTTCGGGATCATCGCTTTATGGCACCAATGCAGTTGGCGGCGTCGTCAATGTTGTGACGCAGCAGGGCGGATCGCCGCTACACGGACAACTGCAGGGCGAGGGCGGGAATATGGGCTTCTTCCGAGGCCGGGGAACCGTGGGAGGCGGAGCCTTCAACGACCGGCTCAAATATACGGCAGGCCTTCTTCATCTCAATATCGCCAAGGGTGTGGACGGCAATGACAGCTATCGCAGCACAGGCGGGCAGGGCTTTCTCCGTTACGATCTCGCTCCGGCGATGACCATCAGCGGTCGCCTTTGGGCTTCGGACGATTTCGTCCAGTTGAACCAGAGTCCAACTACCTTCGTCACCCCGGACGTCTCGATACCGGCCTCCAATTTTCCAGCAACCGGCATCGTTCCGGCACGCATCCTCTCGCCGGAAAATGTAGCGATCATCAATTCCGGCGGAGTGCCGGACATGAGCGGAGCTACCTTGATCCCGGGACGCGACGATCCGGACTATCACCGTGACTCGCGTTTCTATACGGGCGCAGTGATTTTCCGGCACGAGGTTACGCCGCGCGCCAGTTGGCAGGCGAGCTATCAACGTGTACATACACGGCGTGTATTTCGCGACGGTCCCGACGGTACTGGATTTCAGCCGGTAGGGCTCAACCTGAGTAACTATTCGGGCGACATCGACACCGCCGACGTTCGGGGCACAGCACTCGTGGCGTCATGGATGAGTGTTACGGGAGGCTACGAATTCGAGCGGGAGGGATATTTCGAAGCCCAGAAGAACAATCTTCCGGCGCCCGAGACGCTTTCGGCTGAGACACGTATTCAGCAGAAGGCTCATGCCGGGTACTTTGCCGCGCAGCTAGGGCTATTGGATCGCAAGCTGCAGGTTTCGGTATCCGGCAGAGCACAGATGTTTCGCTTGTCGAAGCCGGAGTTTCAACTAACCGGCGCTGCCAACAATTACGATCGCGTTCCCATCACGGATCCGGCCAAGGCGCTCACGGGCGATGTGGCTGTCGCCTATCTGCTTACCAAGACAAACACTAAGTTCCGCGCGCATGGCGGCAACGCATATCGCGCACCCTCGTTATACGAACGCTTCGGAGGGGGTTTCTCCACTGTTCCCGGCACGGGGGTTGTGATGTTCACGCCGTACGGCGACCCGCGGTTAAACCCGGATCGGTACAACTCCGTTGACGGAGGGATTGATCAGTACCTGTTCCAAAACCGTGTACGAGTTTCAGCGACGATGTTCTATTCTCGTGTCGTATCGATCAGCGCGTTCGATTTCTCGGGCGTCGTGCAGCCTGACACAGATCCTTATGGACGGAGCGCGGGGTATATCAACGGCTCCGGTGGAATCTCCCGCGGATTCGAGCTCAGCCTCGAAGCACGGCCGATGCGCAGCCTTACATTGAACAGTTCCTATACCTATACGAATGCAAATATGGATCGCGACATTAGCGTGCCGGGGTTCTGGGGTGTTCTGGGTGTGCCGCGGCACATGGCAACGCTGGTGGCGGTGAAGCAATGGACGCGGCGTCTCGATACGACGGTGGACATCTTTACCGGCTCCGGCTACTTCTCGCCGTTTTTTGCCGTGGATCGTTCCCGCGCGTTCGGGTTTCCCGGATTTACGAAGGTGGATCTCACGGCGAGCTACCGCTTCTGGGAGCGGGAGCGAAAAACAGCGCGGTTGTATGGCAAGGTGGACAACATCTTCAATAAACGTTACTACCAGAACGGTTGGCTTGCCTCGCAAGCAACTTTTGTTGTCGGGATCGGCGCCGGTTTTTGAATCTGCTAAACAGCGGCGCGGTTTGTACGCGTATAGCCTGATTGGGCAATTCGCTTGCCGGAAGACTGGATGGCCTCTTCCGGCATCTGGCAAACCCCGGTGCTTCGCACCCAGCGATTGTAGAAGTTGAAGAGAGCGCAAACCGTGATGGCATCGTAGATCGCGCCGTCACTCCATCCCGCGGCATGGAGCGCTTCGAAATCGCCATCGCCGATGTTCCAGAAATCGCCGTTCACCTTTTCGACAAACTTCAGTAGCGCCGCTTCGGCTGGGGTGACGCCAGCGGTTGCGGGATCAAGCAGCACGCTGTCCACGAGTTTGCGATCCCCCAGCAGTTCCGCCGTGGCAGCCGCGTGGGTGGTAGCGCAAAAAGGAGTCTGGTTGCGGCTTGATGTCAGGGTGGCGATCAGTTCGCGGAAGCCGGGACTCAATTGCGACGTGCCGCGCATGACCTCGTTTGTCAGTTGTTCCAGATGCTTGGTCATAGCCGGCTTATATGCGAACAAATGCCAGATTTGGGGGACCGGTTCGCCAGCCGCCCGCGCAGCGTCGATCAACGCTGCGTACGCTCCTTGTGCGTCCGGATTATTCTCCACACCACTCAGATACATGGGGTTCATTTCCATTGCAGAATCTCCTCGCTGTAATTTATCCTATGGACACTTCGCCGACAGCGAAAGCATGGCTTGAGAAGCGCGGGCCGCGCCGCGCTAAATACGGCCTTGTGCACGCCGCACCCGGAAATCTTCTACGGCGGGCATCCGGATCACGCGGCACATCTCGAACAGCCGGCTTCGCGCGCGCATGCCGATCCGCTCAGCGAGCGTGATCCGTCGCGAGGGACCCTCGCCGGGGCCGCTTGCCCGCTCCACAATGGTGATGCCGGCATCGGCATCCGCAAGATTGGTGGTGATGATTGTCGGCTTCCGGTGATTGCAGCGCCAGGTGATGATGGATGTCACTGTGTCTTCCACCCAATCCGTCACGCGATGCGCCCCAAGATCGTCGAGCAGCAGAATGTCCGCATCCAGCGTCGAACGGTAGGCCTCTCGATCGCTTGAGCCCGACAGCTCGTTGTAGCTCGATTTAATCTTCTCGAGCAGATTCTGATAATCGAAAAAGATTCCCTCGAATCCGCGAGCCAGCAGAGCACGTAGCACAGCCGCAGCCAGATGCGTCTTTCCGACACCGGGATCTCCGATAAAGAGGAGGCCCGGCTTATCGGTCGCCGGAAACTGCCTCGTATAGGCGCGAACATCCACCATTACCTTGGCCATGGCAGACTGCGCTACGGGATTGTCCCGCGGCAAAAGAAAATTTTCGAAAGACGCGTTCTGATAGAGCGGAGGGATCTGCGAAGCAGCCTTATTGTTCTCCGTCCGCGCAGCGGCCGCGCAACTGCACTTTTCGGCGGCGCTGATCCCATCGCGTTCGTGGATGATCCAGCCCGAGCCATGACATTTTTCGCAAACCGCTTCGGCAATCATTGGCGAGTCCTTCTACTTCTATTCGATTAGCGCAAGAAGGTCGCCCGCGGCAACCGTCTGTCCCGCCTGCGCGCGGACATCCTTCACAATACCCGCTCGTGGCGATTTCATGGCGTTCTGCATCTTCATCGCCTCCACCACCAGGAGTTCCTGGCCGGATTCGACGGCATCACCCTGCGCAACCAGCACACGGATCACCTTACCCGGCATAGGTGAGCTGACGCGCAGCGCACCGCCTCCCCCTTTTTTGGGTCCGAGAGCGAGTTCCGGCGGGATCGCCGAAAACGATGCGCCGCGCCACCAGCCCTGATCATCCTCGATACGGATTTCATAGCTGCGATTGCCGATTAACACCGAGTAGACGCCCGGCTCCACTTCACGCACATCTGGAGTCATCGAAACAGCGCCCTTCGATTCTCCGCCCGCCATTGACTGACGTGCGCTCGCGTTCCGTTCGGAGAGACGGCGCTACGCCGAGCCGCAATCGATTGCGCCGCCAGAATCAGCGCTTCCGGCATCGGGGAAGAAGGCGGCCGCCGGGCGAAAAACCGTTCGAGAAATCCGGTATCGAGCTGACCGGCTACAAACTCGTCATCCCGAAACACATCGAAGAACAGCGGCAGGTTGGTCTTGATACCGCCAATATAGGTTTCTTCGAGCGCCCGGCGCACTCGCGCGATTGCCTGCGTCCGGTCGGTGCCCAAAACCGCCAGCTTCGCAAGAAGCGGATCGTAATCCATCGGCACGGTCCAGCCGGGATACGCGCCGGAATCCACCCGCACGCCGGGGCCCTCCGGCGGATCGAATCGCGTGATCGTACCGGGTTGCGGCAGAAAATTCTCCGGGTCCTCCGCGTACAGGCGGCACTCGATCGCCCAGCCGCGCCAGGAAATATCCTGCTGGCGAAAGGGCAGTTCGCCGCCGGCCGCGACGTGAAGCTGGAGATGAACCAGATCGAGCCCGGTCACTAGCTCGGTCACAGGATGTTCCACCTGCAAGCGCGTATTCATCTCGAGGAAGTAGAACTCACCGGAAGCGTCGACCAGAAACTCTACTGTTCCCGCGTTGTAATAACCTGCCGCGCGCGCCGCCGCAATGGCGGCTTCACCCATTCGCTCGCGCATACCCGGAGTCGCGGCTACCAAAGGCGAGGGACATTCCTCAATCACTTTTTGGTGACGGCGCTGAACCGAACATTCCCGCTCGCCGAGATGGATGAGGTTGCCGTGCTTGTCGCCAAAGACCTGGACTTCGATGTGACGCGGACGCTCCACCAGTTTCTCGATGAACACTTCGCCGCTCTTGAAAAAACGCTCAGCCTCGCTAGAGGCATCTCGAAGCGCCGCCGGAAGATCTTCAGCGCGATCGACCCGGCGCATACCCTTGCCGCCGCCCCCAGCCGCTGCTTTCAATAGCACCGGGTAGCCGATCTCCCGTGCAACGCGTAGTGCTTCGTCCGGATCGGCGACGGCATTCTCCGTACCCGGCAGAACGGGCGTTCCCGCGGATGCCGCCAGACGGCGGGCCTCTGTCTTTGAACCCATGGCGCGGATCGAAGAGGAAGCGGGGCCGATAAAGACGATACCGGAATCCTCGCAGGCCATCGCGAAATCCGCGTTCTCGCTGAGGAATCCGTATCCGGGATGGATCGCGTCCGCTCCGGTCTGCTCAGCCGTATGCAGAATCCGATCGATGCGCAAATAGCTTTCAGAAGCGGGCGCCGGTCCGATCGCCACCGCTTCATCGGCCATGCGTACGGCAAGCGAGGCGCGGTCTGCCTCCGAAAAAACGGCAACACTGGGAATGCCCCATTCTCGCAGCGCCCGGATCACCCGCACTGCGATCTCGCCGCGATTGGCGACGAGCACCTTCGAGAACATCCCCCCGAGTGTAGCCTAACCGGCTGGATCGGCCGTGCCAGTTTTCAGGGAATGCGCATCGTTTCGACGGCAACGCCTTCCGATCTCCGTACGGCCGGTAACGATGGATTCGGAACAGGAAGCGACGTCAGCGCGACAACAAGCTCGCGAGAGCCGCCGGCAGGAACCGTCCTGGTTTCGCCCGCGGATATACGAGTTCCCGCCTCCAGGAGCTTTGGCGTCCCATTCTCGAGGCCGAAAACATACAGGTATCCAACGCGTCCGGCCTGTACTTCGAGAAGGCCGCCAACGAGCCTGGAACGAAAGGCACCATCGGAAGTGGCGCCAGCACGAGCAGCCATTGTCCTGGAGCCGAAGGCCTGACGCTCATTCCGCTTCACGGTGCTATCCGTGGCTTTCGGTTTGGGCGTGGCGAGCTTCGGAGCGGCTAAGGGCTCAATGGCGTCCGCTTCCGGAGGACCAGCGGGACGGGCAACGGCGACCTCGGTTTCGACCGGCGTTGATTGACGGGCGGCGGGTTGACGCACGATAACAATCGCAAGTGCCGCGATTGCCGCCATCGCATATGCCGGCCATAGACGCTGCCAAATCGGCTTTCGCACCGCCGCCGGCGCTAGATCCTTGCGCAGTAACGCCACGGAGGCCGGATCGGTAAACACAGATCGCAGCTCATCCACCTCGGCCAGTTCGTCGAATAATTCCTGCTCGTCCATCGCCGCCTGCATCAGGCGGTTTTGGTCGCTGGACGAGATCGTACCGGCCGAATATTCCGACAGCAAGCGGTCGAACTCGCCCGGCGTTAGCTTGGCTTCTCGTTCGCCCATGCGTCTCCTACCAATTCCCTGAGCTGTTTCCGGCAACGCAGATCCCACGTATAGACGGTGTTGATCGACGCCGCGCCCATCTCGCGCTGGATCTCGCCGAAGCTTCGCCCGATCAGCTTCAGCCGCAGCAACTCGCGGCACCTGGGTCCCATTTTGGGTAGCGCCTGCCGCAGGCGCGCGAGCAACTCGTCCCGCGCCGCCTTCACTTCCGGGCTGGAATCCAGGCTGGCCAACTGGGTATCGTCGAGAGCGGTGGCATGATCTTCGCCGCGCCGGTGCGCCTTGCGGATGGCGGCTGCCAGCTTGAATCGCGCGATCTGCAGAGACAGCGGAACCAGGTCGCCCACCTCAGTCACCTGTGGATACTTGGTGTGCAGAACCAGCATCGTTTCCTGTGCAATATCTTCCGCCAAGTCCCACTGCACACGGGATGCCACGAACGCGACAATCCTTTCGCGCAGCGCCTGAAGCCGGGCGGTTTCTACCATGTCCGTGCACCCTAATGGTACCCTCACGGTAGTAGCATCTGAATTGTTATGAGCGCCGTTGGAACAAAAGACTCCCTGAAGCAACGCGGTGTGCGTCTCACGCGCCAGCGGCAAATCCTTCTGGAATTGATCGACAAGTCCGGCGAACACCTGGACGCCGAACGGCTTTACCAGATGGCCAAGCAACAGGACCCGAAGCTGAACCGGGTGACTGTATATCGCACTCTGAAGATGCTGAAAAAGGGCGGCTTGGTGGACGAGCTCGACTTGATGCACTTCGGCGGCGATCAGCATTACTACGAAACCCGTATGAAGCAGGAGCACGCCCACGTGATCTGCCTCCGGTGCGGGCGCGTAGAGGAATTTTTCGGCGAAGCGCTGCAGAAAATACGCCGTCAAATCGAAGCCACCTTCGGATTCCAGATTCTGATCGCCCGCACGGAAATCGGCGGATACTGCGCGCATTGCCAGGCGCTGCGTTCTCAGGAAATGAAGGACGCCGCAGAGCTCGTAGCCGCCCAACGCAAGTAATGTTGTGCCCTCGCTGACGGTTTACCCACCGGGCGGCGAACCCGGTTTTGTTGTCCTGGGCCGATTTCCATTCCGTATCGGAAGACAGCCGGAGAATGAGCTGGTTCTCGCCGATCAGCGTATCTCACGAGAGCATGCCCGGATTATCGAGGATCGCGGCACTCTATTAATCGAGGATTCCGGCAGCCGCCATGGCGTCTTCGTCAACGGCTCCGCCGTGAAGCGGCATCCGCTCGCTCAGGGCGACACCATTGAGTTCGGTCTCTCGAACGGATACCGGCTGATATTTGACGAGGCGCAGCCCGCCAGCGATCCAATGGAACGGCTGCGGGACATTTTGGAGACGTTCCGCGCGCTCGACCGCGCATTCGAGCCACGGCGTGTGTTGGATTCCGTCGTGGACGCAGCACTCCGCGTCATCGGCGCCGAGCGCGGATTCCTGTTCCTTCAAACATCGGGCGATCTGGAGATGGTTGCCGCTCGCGACAAAAACGGCGCCATGCTGGATGAATCCAGCCTCCGCGTACCCCGCCGGATGATTGAGGATGCCATCCGCAACCGGCGCGACGCCTACGCGGTGAACTTCGACTCCCCAACAGGTATTCCAGACGCCGGACAAACCGTAACAAGCCTCGAGCTGCGCAGCTCCGTCTTCGTACCCCTTCCGCGTGCCCGAGGCCTTCTCTATTTCGATTCACGCGCCGGGCGAGCAGACCTGGCGATGGGCAATCGTGAGCTGCTTGAAACACTGGCGATCAAAGCATCGTCCGTCATTGCCAGTATCCAGTCGATCGAGGATGAGCGCCAACGGCGGAAGCTCGAAGAAGAGCTTTCTTTCGGCCGCGCCGTTCAGCAGAGCCTGCTGCCACGACAACTTCCCTCAAACGGCTGGCTTCGTGCGGCCGGGTCCAGCCGCCCATCCCGCGCGGTAGGTGGTGATTACTTCGACATTCTCAGTCGAGACGACGACACGCGCTCCATTGTGATGGCGGATGTTTCGGGTAAAGGTCTTGGTGCCGCGCTACTGGCGTCGCTGCTCCAGGGAGCCACGCTCTCAGCAGGGACAGAGATCGTGCCGCTATTCCAGAAGATCAACCAGTTCCTGCTGGACCGTACTCAGCGCGAAAAGTTTGCCACCATGTTTCTTGCCACGCTTTGGCGTTCGGGGGATTTGCAGTACGCCAACGCCGGACATTGTGCGCCGCTGATTGTGCGCCGCGACGGCACCATCCAGATCCTCACCGCTACCGGCGTTCCGCTTGGATTGGTCGAGGAAGCCGAGCACGAGGTGAAGACAATCCGGCTCGCGGCCGGGGACAAGCTTGTCGCTTATAGCGACGGGTTCGCGGACGTTTTGCCCAAGGATGCAGTCTCCGGGCTTCAATCGCTGGATGCCACGAGTTTTGAGGCAGCATTGCGCCAGCGATGTGTGCCCTGTGAGCCGGACGACGACCAAACTCTACTTGTCGTCGAATATCTGCCGGACTAGCGGGCCTTCTGCATCCGCCGGCTCCCATTTGCCAGGCGGCTGATCACCAACGCGATCGGCAAGCCCACGCAAACCACGTGGATCGCAAGCTGCGAAAGAAACGGCTCCCAACGAAAGGGCGCCTGACGGACCGCCGTAAGAGGCAGGACGGCGAACGTCATTACCAAATGGACGGCGGCCCCATACAAAGGTCCAGCGAGAAACGGTCGTGTGCGCAGCCACGGAATCTGCCTGCTTGCGAGATAGTAGACCGCCGCCACCGTAAATGCGATCAGGAAATGAATAGTCAGCCCGAGCGCTTCAACGCCAGCGACGCCCTCAAACGCTCGCTGCCCCAGAAGGCCGCTAGCCACCGACTGAAAAACGTGTTTGAATGCCGCCCGCTACGGAGTTGGCCCCCAGCACGTTTTTC
>CAYTVP010000067.1:14086-14849 GCA_964441675.1 uncultured Solibacteraceae bacterium
CCAGGAGAACCTCTTCATGCGGTCAGAGAACTAGCCACCGACTGAAAAACGCGCTGGGGGCCAACTCCGTAGCGGGCGGCATTCAAACACGCAGCCGTAATATCCAGCACGCCGCAGATGAGCCCCGCCCAAAAAATTGCACGCATATTGAGCCCTCAGCTTCTATATTCCACACTTCCGACGGCCTTCGCGCGAAACTGTAGGCGATGCTCCGACCTTGCTTATGGCTGCTGCTTTCCGTGGTGCTCGTCGCAGAGGATCGTGTTCCGGCCAAGAAACCGCTCACGTTAGAGGGGCTTGCGAGCTATAAGCCGCCGGCGCCGCTCGCTGCGGTCTGGTCGCCGAAGGGGAAAGAGTTCGTCTACGAGGAAGACGGAAAGCTCTTTCTCTATCGCACGGATTCCCGCAAAGCGCGCGAGATCGCCGAAATGAAGACTCTCGAGTCGGCCGCCAAAAAGCCGCCGGAGCCCAAGCGTTTTGAATGGCAGAATCGCCGCGTCGCCGAGCAGCCGATCCAGTGGATGCCAGACGGAAAGGAACTATTGCTCTCTGTCAATGGCGACCTTTTCCTGCTGAATCCGAGTAACAGAAAATGGAGCCAGATCACATCCACATCCGTCGCCGAGCGTGATCCCAAGCCGTCTCCCAATGGGAAGCACATTGCATATCGAGTCGATCATGATCTGTACGCGCTGGAGCTTTCCACCAAGGCAATTACGCGTCTCACCCTCGACGGTTCCGACAATTTGTTGAACGGTGAGCT
>CAYTVP010000068.1:0-436 GCA_964441675.1 uncultured Solibacteraceae bacterium
CAGGCCAGGCCGTGGTCGAAATCCTCGGTAAGGTCACCAACTCCGGAGACCGCAGCCTCGATTCCGTCGCCGTCATCTGCATCTTTCAGGATGCCTATGGCCAGGTTGTGCTGAGGGAGCGCGCCTTGGTGGTAAAGTCCGGGGGCGGCACGCTGAAGCCGGGCGAGACCCGGCCATTCCGGCTGGCATTCGATACGATACCTGACAGCTGGAATCAAACCCTTCCGCAGCTGGTGATTGCCAGCATACAGTTCGCGTCTTAGATCGCCAGATTGATGACGAGAAGATTGATGACGAGAATTCTCATCGTCGAGGATGATGCTGACCAGCGTCAGATCCGGACCATACTCTTTCAGCATTCGGGCTATGAAGCCATCGCCGCGGCTTCCCCGAAAGAGGCGCCGGAGCGTCCCGAAGCCGTTCCAGCGCCTCTTTC
>CAYTVP010000068.1:446-10120 GCA_964441675.1 uncultured Solibacteraceae bacterium
CCCCGAAAGAGGCGCTGGAACGGCTTCGGGACGCTCCGGCGGCGGCCGTAGTCGACCTCAGCCTGCCTGCGCCCAAGGATGGTCTGGCGCTGGTGGCAGCCATTCATGCGCAAGCCCCCGCCATCAAGATCGCTATTCTGACCGGGCTGCCCCAGGCATTGGACGACCGCCCGGAGAGGGAGTGGATCTCGGCGGTACTCGAAAAGCCCTGCCCCACCCGCCGTCTTCTTTCGACCGTGGCGAAGCTTCTCGCCTGCTTTGTTTTAGCGGCTATCCTCGCTGCCGGCAAAGATTTTCAGTTTCGCGCCGGAGCAAACGAAACCATTGCCGAACTGGAGTTGGAATCTCCCGGATCTGACTTCGCCATCGCATCGCGTGCCGCTGCGGTGGCCCGGGTACGCGTAAACGGCGGCGCCCCGCAACACATCATTGTCCTGGGGGAGCGCAAGGGCCCCTATACCGTCTTTCTAGGGTCGATTTCTCCAGGCGAACACACATTGTCCGTCGAGCGCGACAACGAGTTTTCGGCACCCGAGTCGCGACTCGAAATCGGCTCGGCAAAATTCCGCGATGATAGCTCTGAACTCGTCGCCCATGCACCAATTCTATTTGCGCGAGCCGATACCGTCGGCAAGTTTTCGGATATTCCTCTGCTGGTTTATGTCGAAAATAATCCTTTGCAATACACGGTGATTTTCTCGCACGAGGATGGCGGAACCTCGACCCGCGGGCTGATGAGCCGTTGGGGCCGCACCACCGATATTGAACATGTCTACCGGCGCGATGGGAATGCCTGGCTAATCCAGACGCGCGACCATAAAGATGTACCCTACAACGGTCCGCGGGAGGGACAGCATCCCCTGCTGATTCCCGTCACGCAAAACAACATGGTAGAGCATGGCACGGGAGTGATGCGATTCCAGATGGTTCCGCAGCCTGTGGATCTGACGTCCAGTTCACGGGAGATAGCGATGGACCAGGCACCCTGGACTTACGCCATCGCAGCGAAAGAACTGCAGCGGCAGGATCGGTTGAAAGAGATCGGCGATCCGCGCGACTATCTGTATCTCGAAGCGAAAATCTGGAGCCAGAACGGGCGAATCGGATTCCGTGCGCGGCTGACAACCGAAACGTTCTGGAGAACCTCCTACCAGGACGATCCGCAGCTCGCCATCGAACGCAGCGGCTGGGTAAGGTCTACAATCCGGATGCCGCCCGGTACGAGCTTAAGCCATATCGCCGAGATCGGTATCGATTGCATGCCGGAGCCAAAGCAAACACAAGGAACGCCGGCGACACCTCCGCCAAAACCGCAATGCCGGCTGGAAGACGTGTCGGACGGCTTCTTTCTGACGCCGCAGTATATCCCGGGGCGGCCGTTACGGCTGCCGTGGCAGCGATAGTTTACGGGAAGCCTGAAAGTCGACGATTAACTGTTTCACTACCTTCTCCGCGACATCGGAGGCCGAACCGCGAAACTTCGCGCCGGCAGATTCTTTGGTAGCCGACCAGATCAGGTCGCCGTCCTTGTTCACCAGACGAACCGCGGCAGAAGCCTCGTGCTTGCGCTCTGTCGCACGCGAGCCCTCGTTCTGGCCGACACCAGCACTGGTCGCGCGGTCGTTACGGTCGCTCGAAGAGTATGCTCCCTGGCGAGTGCTCAGGGAGACCCGGGCGGTAATACCGTCATGCGATTCGCGCGATTCCGTATAAATTAGATCTTCGGCTGCCCCACGCAGAAATGCGTCCGCTTTCTCTGAGTTCTCCGTTATGGTCCATAGCCCGGCACTCTGCAGGCTGGCCATCAGCATGTCTCGAATCTGGTCCGCACCGTCGCCGCCGGTGAGCTTGTCAACGTAAATACGTTTCACCGTTGCCAGCTGCAGTCGCGCGTCCGTCTCCGGGTCGATCTCCGTAGTGCCGGCCGTTAGAGCAAAAACAGAAAGAAGGAGAATCGGTTTCACATTTTCCTCGCGTCATCGTCCAAGTAGACTACCCTCACACCGGTTCGCGCTTCGAGCGCCGCAAGCACCGCCCGGACATCGTTCTTATCAACACGAAAAACCGCAGCCTGCTGCTTGCCGTCATCGTCCGTGTAGCCAAGGGTCAGGAAGTGCTTTCGCGTTTTGTTCAGCAGGAACAGGGGTGAGATCACAATGGCCGGCAGCAGATTCCGGCCAACCTTCTGTCCATACTCCAGTTGATTGATTTGCGAATAGGGAACGCGTATGTCGGAGCGTTTCAACTCGATTTCGAGAAACGACGCATCGTCAACCGCCAACCGCACGCCTTGGCCGGCTTTCGCGCTCGCCAACGTGCCTCCGACATACTCCACCTTCGCCCCGTTATCGCCCGCATTTGCCAGAACAGCAGCGCCCAAAAGAAGGAAAGTAATTCGAGTGAGCATTGGTCCTGAAACTTGTGGCGGCAAGCCGGAACGATTCTCAGAAAAATGACGTCATACTAGGAGAAGATGGCTGATTCTGTATTGCGGCGCCGGTTGTTCGTTGGCGGCGGAGTGGGAGCGATTGGCGCAGGATGGGCTGCGTACAAGTCCATGCCTTCGTTCTTTTGGCAGCGCTTACGCGAGGACATTTCCCGGCAGATTGTCGAGCCGCCACACAAGCCGGACCCTTCGAAATGGCCGGATCAGGGGCTGCATGCAGCCTGGCTGGGCCACACCACCGTCTTATTAAAGATTGACGGGTTCACCATCCTGACCGATCCCGTATTGAATGACTGGATTGGCATCGATTTTCGCCTGGCCACGGTTGGGATGAAGCGGTTGGTCGCTCCCGGGCTTTCCCTTCGGGAACTGCCGAAGATCGATCTGATCCTTTCCTCGCACGCCCACATGGACCATTTGGATCAGGCCACCATCCGAAGCCTGGAGAGCAAGAACACGGACGTCGTGATGGCGTCGGCCACCAGCGATTTGATCAATGCAGATCGCTTCCGCCGCGTTCATGAGCTGCGCTGGGGTGAGCGGCTGCAATCCGGCCCTTTGTCTATCCGCGCTCTCGAAGTAAAACACTGGGGCGCACGGATGCGTACGGACACCTACCGTGGATACAACGGCTATGCGCTGGAGCTGGGCCGCTGGCGCGTGCTATTTGGCGGCGACACCGCCAATACCGACGCATTCCAGATGCAGCGTCATCGGGATGCTCATCTGGCCATCATGCCGATCGGCGCCTACAATCCGTGGATCCACGCGCATTGTAATCCGGAAGAAGCCTGGCGTATGGCGAGCGAATTCGGCGCGGAACACTTTTTGCCCGTCCACCACCTGACGTTTCAGCTCAGCCATGAACCGTCAGGCGAGCCTTTAGCGCGCCTGATCGATGCAGCGGGAAGCGGCGAGTCTCGCGTAGTCGCCCGGGAGATCGGCTCAGAGTTTCATTTGAGCTAACGCAATCGCGCCGAGGACGCCCGCCCGGTCGCCCAACTTAGGCCGAGCCAGGCGCGGGATCGGCACATACGTTTCCTTCGATAGTTCCTTACGCACGTCCGCTAACAGGCCGGGAGTTTTCATAACTCCGCCGCCGAGGATCACCAGACGCGGCGAAACGATAGCGGTAATTGCGATCAACCCCAGCGTCAAATACTTCGCGACATCATCTGTTCCAAACCGCGCCACCGCGGTCCCGGAAGCATAACCTTCGAGACAATTTTTGTGGTACGGACAGACACCGCGCTTTTGTCCGGGCATGCGAATATGGCCCATCTCGGGATGCGAGAGTCCATGCACCGGGCGGCCGTTCACCATCGCCGCGCCGCCAATTCCCGTGCCAACGGTAATGTAGACGAAGTCGCCGATTCCCTTGGCAGCTCCCCATCGATGCTCGCCAACCGCCGCGGCAGCCACGTCTGTATCGAACACTGTCGAAACATTCAATGACTTTTCAATGATGGAGCGGATCGGGACGCCCCGCCATGCCAGCTTCGGCGTCGTCTTTGTAATAGCGCCGCGTTGTAAATCCACTGGACCGAAGCTTCCGATGCCGATGCGCCGCAACTTGCGGCCGGCGAAAAAATTGATGACATCGCGAAGAGTTTCCTCGGGTTCCCGGGTCTGGATGGGCGCTGAAACCTCGACATCATCCGGCCCGGTTCCGACCGCGCAGACAAACTTGGTGCCGCCGCCTTCAATGCCGCCAACCGGCTTCATTTCTTGCGGCCCACACGTTTCATTGCGCTGTGCACGGTCGCCAGAATCCGATCCTCCACTCCCGGAGCGAACGGCCCGGGCTGCCCGTAGTACATCATGCTGGCATCAGCCTCATAGCCGCCTTCTTTCAGGATCTGCTCCGTGGGGATATAACACATCACGTCGTTCGAATAACCGGCAACGACCGTGGCCTCCGCCGGAAATTCCTTCTTGATGCGTAGTCCGTAGCCCACAACGACTTCCCCGCCAAGGCCTACAAAGCTGAGATCCTTACCCAGGCGAATCACCTGTACCGGATATTGCACCTTGGTAACGGGGCGGCGCTCATCCATGGCCTTCAGCATGTCTTTTGCGCGCCGGACCTGAGCCAGCGTCTTCGATTGCAACTCCTTTTCGAAATCGGCACGATCGCGCGGCGCAAAGGGCAAGTCTGTCATCTGGAACACCGCCCGGACGTTTCCCTTCACCGGTGAAAGACGTCCGGCCAGTACCGTATCGACTGCGTCAGCCAGAGTCTTTCCATGCTGGCGGGCTAATTCTTCCTTGCTGCGTGGATTGGGATTCTGATCGCCGCCGGTTAGCATCATGAACATGCCGACAGCTTCGGGATGAGTTTTCTCAAATTCCATCTGGGCAAACCCGGCATAATCTCCGCTGACACGATAAAACTCCCCCGTCAACGTCGTGTTATGGCACGAATATCCGAACAACACGGCACGGAGTTTTCCATCTTCCGAGCGCATCGCCAAAACCGGAACCTCATGATCCACCGGGCCATCGGGATTGAGTCCGATGGTGACTCCCTTCGGAGTGTGTTGACGCCGGTTTGCGGCGAAGCCGGCAGTGCCGCGGCCGTAGGACAACGTGGCCGGCTTCAAATCCGCCAGCGCACCGCCAACAGTTTCGATGATCGTATCGATCAACCGCTGGCCGTATTCGTCAATCCGCCGCTTCTGGTCGGGATCGAGATCGAACATCGTTATCAGGTTTTCGCGGACCAGCGGCCCGGTATGCGTATGAGACGAATTCAACAACAATCGTTCGCGTGCCAGTCCATAGCGCTTCAAGCATTCCGCCGCGATCTGCTCCGACACCGGTCTCGGAAGCCCAATCAGATCGGTGGTGACGATAACTGCGCGGGCACCCTTCTTGTCTTCGAAAGCAAGTGCTTTGGCCCACAGATCGGCCGCAACCCCCTCCGAGGGCTTGTTTCGACTGCCATAGCCGGACAGCCAGATTGGCCCTTCAGGGGTAATCTTCATCCGGGCAACTCCTGCGCGCCAGTCGGCTGCCGCCAGGGTCATTGCGGCACTGAATAAGAGCAAAAGCCTCATCGCAGCACCAGTCTCGTAACGCTCTCGATGTGAAAAGTTTGTGGAAAGATGTCGATCAGGGTCATCGCTTCGATGTTATAGCTACTCGTGAGAATCGCAAGGTCCCGCGCCAGGGTCGCCGGATCGCACGAAACAATTGTCAGGCGCGCTGGCCTCGCTACCAGCAAAAGATCCACTGCGCGCTTGCCAAGGCCGGCGCGGGGAGGATCGGCGATCGCGAAGTCGTAGGGCCCCGCGGCTTGTGCCAGAAAGTCTTCAGTAGTCTCCTGCGCAACGGCCGCCTCCGGCACGTTGATGGCAAGATCGGCCGCCGCGCTGCGTACCACTTCGACGGCCGTTACCTCATCGAAGCGCGTCACAAGCAGGCGCGAAAAGAGACCAACGCCGGCGTAAAGATCCAGGGCGCGCCGTCCGGACTCGCCCGATACGGCCACCGCCGCCAGCCGATCCACCAGATACCGATTCACTTGAAAGAACGACTTATGACTGACGTGAAAGCTGCCGAGCGGGGTTGCGTAATCAAGCGAGCTCAGAAGCGCGCCCGGAATCCGCTCCGCGCACCACTCGAAGAAACGTTTGCTCACTGGCCGGTCAGACGACAGTACGTTTACCAGCGTTTCCTGCTCATTCGTGAACAGCTCGATCGAATTCAGGAAGCGCGGGAAGCGGGAATCGCGCCGCATCTCGCGCAATGCATTGAGCGCCTTCTCGATCCCCGGCGACGCGATCGGACACTCCGTAACGGGGATCAGCTTCTTCGACCCGGCGGCATGGTAGCCGATCTGACCGCGATCGAGGTGAAATTGGACACGGTTGCGATACGCCCATGGCTCGGCCGACACAATATCGATCGGCGGCGGGTGAATTTTTCCGATCCGTGCAAGAGTCTCTTCAAGAATCGCGCGCTTTTCTGCCAGCTGCCGTTCATAGGGTATGTGCTGGTAATGACAGCCACCGCAGCGCTCAAAGTAAGGGCACTTTGCGGCGATCCTGTCCGATGAGGAAGTCGTAACCCGGCCGCCTTCCCAGACTTCTCCTGGCAGCGAGTAGGGAACGAATACGACTCTGCCCTGGTCCCGTGCAAGCCCATCCCCGCCATATACCAGTTTTTCGATTTCAAGCAACGCGGTTAGGCTACCATGAAGGTTCCCCAAAACATGAGAGTTCGTGTTTTATCCGGTGTGCAGCCGTCCGGCAACCTGCATATTGGTAACTACCTCGGAGCACTGAAAAACTGGGCGGAAATTCAGCATGACTACGACAGCATCTTCTGCATCGTCGACTTGCATGCCGTTACGGTGTATCAAAATCCGGAAGAACTGCGGCGGAAGATTCGCGAAACGGCGGCGCTATTTTTGGCCTGTGGCATCGATCCACGCCATTCGTCCGTAATCGTACAGTCCACTATTACGGGACATTCCGAGCTGGCCTGGATGTTGAGCTGCGTTACACCGGTCGGCTGGCTGGAGCGTATGACGCAGTACAAGGCCAAGGCCGCCCTACAGGAAACAGTGGGTGACGGTTTAATGCAATATCCCGTACTGATGGCCGCCGATATTTTGCTCTACCAGGCGGGGATCGTTCCGGTAGGCGACGACCAATCGCAACATCTGGAACTCACCCGGGATATTGCCCAGCGCTTCAATTCACTCTACGGAGACACATTTGTGGTTCCGGAAACGAAACTGCCTCTGGTCGGCGCCCGAATCATGGGCCTGGACGAACCGGATAAGAAGATGTCCAAGTCAGCGCCGGGACCGAATCATCTGGTAGCGCTGCTGGATTCACCCGAAGTTGCGCGCAAAAAATTGATGCGGGCGACAACAGACTCGAATCCTGCCGTCGACTTCGAAACCATGGGCCCCGGTGTTGCGAATCTCATCGGGATTTACCGGGCGTTTTCAGACACTAGCGAAGCATACGCACAGCGCGAGTTGTCCGGATTGCGCTATGGCGATCTGAAGAAGAAGGTAGCCGAAGCAGTAATCGGCGGTCTCGAACCGATCCAACAACGCTATCGCGACATTACCGCAGATCCGTCTTATCTGGACTCCATCCTCGAGCAGGGACGGGAAAGAGTAGCGCCGATCGCGGAGTCAACCGTAGACCTGGCAAAGAGCAAAATGGGGCTTTATACCAAACCGCGATGACACAATCAGTCTCCTCGATAACTTGACGGCAGCTTTATCGAATTGGCGGTGGTTCCTCTATAACCGTGGACGATCCATCCGGCGCGATCACGCGAATCGAAGAAAGCCCCTCAGATAACACAGGCCGTTCCAGGCGTCCGGCCAGATAATCCATAGCCTCGTCCGGCACGACGCGCGAGCGGAGGCGATTCCGTTCTTTGCAAAGCTCAACCGGAGTATCGAAGAATACGGCTTCAACAGTAGCGCCGGCGGGCCGCGCTAAGCGTATATATTGAGCCCGTTCTTTCCGCGTCAGGCTTGTGGCGTCGATGTAAGTTTCGGGCCGGTGAAGCCGCAGCCGTTGGGCCAGCAAATGCCGCACCGTGGCGAAGATCAACGCATTCGCAGTCTGGTTCGTCACGTCGTCCGTCAACAACTTGCGGACGGTATCGGACGATATCGGATGGAGGATCCCTTGGCTTTTGAGCCAAGTCGATTTGCCGGAGGCAGGCAGCCCGACCGTCAAGATAACTCGCACAGGCTCGCTAGGCCGCCACGTATCTGCCGGCGGCCAACATCCGTCCCGCGATCTTTCGCCGCAGCGCAATCAGGTCAACCGGGCTGTACTTGGCGAGCCGGCGGACAGCTGCCCACCCAACCCGCAGATTGTCACCCTCGACGCAGCCGCTTAACACCGTTCGTGCCGCCTGCTCGCAAGCGTCCATAGATTGACGCAGGAACACGGCAGACATATCCCGAGCGGTTTCGCCCTTTCCCGCCGCAACCAGCTTTTGCGCCCGTAACGTCACCGACTCCATTGCAAATGCGGTCATCGCGAGATCGGTGATGCCGGCCAACACTTCCTGTTCCTGGTCTATTTTTTCGAGGAATCGCTGATACGCCGCTCCCAGGCATACGAGCACCAGCTTCTTCGCATTCTCGACCATGCGATTTTCTTCCTCAAAAGGATCACTCGAGATACCGGTGGGCGCGGGAGGCGACAGAAGCTCGGCCTGTACTTCCTTTACCGCTTCCACTAACGCAAGTTGGCCGCGCTGCGCGCGTTTCAACAGGGTTCCCGTGGCCAGCAGACGGTTGATCTCGTTGGTTCCTTCAAAGATGCGATTGATGCGGGAGTCGCGATACGCGCGTTCTACCGCGTAATCCTGGTGGTAACCGTAGCCTCCGTGAATCTGAACTCCTTCATCGACGACGTAGTCCAGCACCTCACTGGCGAAAACTTTCACGAAACTGCATTCGGCGGCAAACTCCTCGACAGCCTTCAGGTAGACGGCTGCTGCGTTCGGCGTTTCCCACGTCCAACCTTCCAGATTGGCTTCGATCATACCGGCAGTCCGGTAGCTGACACTCTCGGCGGCGAAGGTCCGGATGGCCATTTCCGCCAGCTTGTGCTGAATTAAGCCGAAATCGGCAATCGCGCGACCGAATGCCTGCCGCTCTTTTGCGTACCTTAGCGACAGCGCGAGAACATTCTTCGCGCCGCCCACAGCGAACGGCCCGAGCTTCAGACGGCCCAGATTGAGGACATTGAACGCAATGATGTGCCCGCGCCCGATTTCGCCGAGAACATTCTCCACGGGCACGCGAACGTTGTCGAAGAAAACGGGCGTGGTGGACGATCCCTTGATGCCCATCTTCTTTTCTTCCGCACCCGGCTGAACACCTGTCCACTCACGCTCCACCAGGAAGGCAGTGAACTTTTCTTTCTCCCCGTTAATCTTGGCGAAGACCGTATAAAGATCCGCGCGGCCGCCATTAGTGATCCACATCTTTTGGCCATTCATCACGTAGTGCGAGCCGTCGGGCGCCAGATCGGCTCGCGTTTTCGCAGCCAGCGCATCGGACCCTGCCTGCGGCTCAGAAAGACAATAGGCTCCAACCAGCTCGCCTTTGGCCAGGCGCGTAAGGTACTTCTCTTTCTGTGCCTCCGTGCCGAACATCAACACAGGCGTAGTGCCAATCCCAGCATGCGCGCCGTTCCAGGCCGAATAGCTTCCGTCCCGCGCCAGATTCTCCGCC
>CAYTVP010000068.1:10130-14783 GCA_964441675.1 uncultured Solibacteraceae bacterium
CTCCGCCACGACCATCTGCGCCACCATATCCAGCTCCATCCCGCCGTATTTCTCGGGAGTGGTCACCGCGGTGAGGCCGAGCGATGCCGATTTCTTCAGGATGGAGACCGCGAGATCATAATCGCCGTGTTGTATGGCATCGAGGTTCGGCGCGATCTCGGAATTCCAGAACTCTTCGGTAGTACGGGCGATCGCACGATGCTCGTCGGTGAAATCTTCGGGTGTAAAAATCTCAGACGGTGCTCGGGATTCCAGGAGAAATCCGCCGCCATTGGCTTTCCGGCGAACCGCAAACGTGTCCATTTCCTCTCACGCCAGCCGTTCGAAAATACCGGCTGCTCCTTGACCTCCGCCGATGCACATGGTCACCATCCCATAGCGGTGATCGCTTCGCTGCATCTCGCGGAGTATGGTCGCCGTCAGTTTAGCCCCGGTGCACCCGAGCGGATGACCTAACGCCACCGCTCCTCCGCTGACATTCACCCGTTCGATATCGAGTTTGGCCTCTCGTATCACCGCAAGCGCCTGGCAGGCGAAGGCTTCGTTTAGTTCGATGACGCCGACGTCGGAAAGATGGAGGCCTGCGAGCACCAGCGCTTTGGGAATCGCCACTACCGGCCCGATACCCATAATCTCCGGCGGCACTCCGGCCACCGCGAAGCTGACAAAGCGCGCCATCGGCTTCAATCCCAATTCACTCGCTTTAGTCTTCGACATTACCAGCGCAATTGCCGCGCCGTCGGAGGTTTGCGATGCGTTTCCGGCAGTAACTGTGCCGTTTGCATGAAACACGGGCTTCAGTTTCTGAAGTGCTTCCGCCGACGTATCCGGGCGTGGTCCCTCATCTTGAGTGAACGTAAATCTCTCTGTCGAGGGCTTGCCGTTTTCGAGAATCGTTCGCTCCACCTCGATCGGTACAATCTCTTCTGCAAACTTTCCCGCCTTCTGGGCGGCGATCGCATTCCGGTGAGATCGCAAAGCAAACGCGTCGGAATCCTCGCGCGAAATGGCGTACCGCTTCTGTACGTTCTCCGCAGTCAGTCCCATGTTGATGTACACCTCCGGCTGATGGTCCACCAACCATGGATTGGGCGAAAAATGATGGCCGGCCATCGGAAGCATCGACATGGATTCGCTTCCACCGGCGAGAATTACCTCTGCCGCTCCTGCGCGAATACGCTCGGCTGCTAAGGCGATGGCCTGCAAGCCGGACGAACAGAACCGGTTGATGGTGATGCCTGGCACTTGATCCGGCAGCCCGGCGCGTAAGGCTGCGATTCTCGCCATGTTGCCGCCGGATTCTGCTTCGGGCATCGCGCAACCGAGAATCACGTCATCGATTTCGTCGAGCGCGACTTGCGGATACTTCGCAGTGATCGCCCGGATCACCTCTGCGGCCAAATCGTCGGGCCGCACCGTGCGCAATGCTCCCCGCCCCGCTTTTCCGACAGCGGTTCGCAAGCAATCGACAACAACAGCATCCTGCATTGGGTTAATTCCTCAGCGGCTTCCCTGTCTTCAACATATGCGCAATCCGCTCCTGAGTCTTGGGCTGCCCGCACAGGCTCAGAAATGCTTCCCGCTCCAGATCCAACAAATACTGCTCGCTCACCGGTTGCCCGGCGGAAAGATCGCCACCCGACAATACATGAGCAAGCTTCTGCGCGATCTCATAGTCGTAGTCGGAGATGAACTTGCCCTGATGTGCAAGCCATGCACCCAACAATAGCGTCGCCTTGCCGCTCTTACCGGACACCTGTATATCCGCTCGCGGCGTACCCGGGATGTAGCTTTGCGCCGCAGCGATGGCACGAGCCTTGGCGTCGGCGATCAATCGATCGGGGTTCATTGTGATGCCGGCCGTTTTCTCCAGCAGCCCCAGATTTTTCGCATCCTCGGCTGAAGTGGACACCTTGGCGTAGCCGATGGTTTCGAACACCCGGCGCGGATCTTTCAATCTTGAGATCAACTCCTTGCAACCGCCAGCGGCCGGGATCAAACCCACACCCACTTCCACCAGACCGATGTAGAGCTCAGCCGACGCCTGCACGGCATTCGAATGCAACACCAGTTCGCAGCCTCCGCCCAAGGCGCGGAAGAACGGAGCCGCGGCCACCAGCTTCGGAGCGTACTTGATGGCCAGCATCGTCTGCTGAAACTGATGAATTGCGGAATTCAGCTCATCCCAATCCTGCTCCTGCGCACACATCAGAATGAGCATCAGGTTCGCGCCGACAGAAAAATTGTCGCCTTCATTGGCAATCAGCAAAGCGTCGAAATGTTTGGCTGTTTCTTCGATTCCGGCAAGAACCATCTGCAGCGTATCCGTGCCGAGCGAGTTCATCTTCGAATGGAACTCCAGACACAGAACGCCGTCGCCGATATCGACCAGCGAAGCGCCGGCATTCGACTTCACGACGCCGCTCCGCTTTACTGCGGCTATCGATAGCAGTCCCGGAACGGCGCGCGACGGGTCGTCCGGCCGATACCATCCCTGCGCGCCATCGCGGCGCATCGCCTGCACGTTTTCCGGTAGCTGCCGGCCCTCATTCTCGAGCCGTGCGCATACATCTTCAAACCCCAATGCATCCCAAACTTCAAACGGGCCCAGCTTGTGTGCGTATCCCCATCGCATCGCGCGGTCGATATCGATTGGCCGGTCGGCGATCTCGCCCAGACGTTCCGCACAGTAGAGAAAAGTATCGGAATACAGCCTCCAGAGGAACCGCGCCACCCGGCCATCACCCTTCATGAGCGTGCGCAGCCGCTCCGGGAGATTCTCTGTCAACTTTGCTGCCTCCGCTTCCGGGAGCTTCGGCCGCTCGGCGGGATGATACTCGAGCGTCTTCCAGTCAATCGCATGAATCTGGCGATCGGGTCCCACCCGTTTATAAAATCCCTGTCCCGTCTTGTCGCCCTTCCACCCGCGTTCCAGCATCTGCTTCAGAAAGTCCGGCGGTAGAAATCGTTCCCGCCACGGATCGTCGGGAACCAGGTCGTACAAATTCTGCCCGACGAACGCCCACACGTCGATGCCGACCAGATCCAGCAGGCGGAAACTGGCGGAGTTCGGCAGGCCGATCAAAGAACCCGTTATGGCATCGACTTCCTCGACGGTCCAGTCATCTTCGACAACGATCTTGGACACTGTGCCGCCAAAAAAGCTCCCGATGCGATTAGCGATAAAGTTCGGCGTATCCTTGCACAGAACGACACCCTTGCCCAGGCGCCGGTCTCCGAACTCCG
This sequence comes from uncultured Solibacteraceae bacterium, assembly GCA_964441675.1. GTDB lineage: Bacteria > Acidobacteriota > Terriglobia > Bryobacterales > Bryobacteraceae > JAPKYZ01. The sequence goes on from CAYTVP010000068.1 coordinate 13,377, forward strand.
ACACTTGCTTCAGGATTTGAGGATCTGTCGCGGCGCCCGGGATCACTTCCAGCAAGTGGAGATAGCGAGGCGGATTGAAAAAGTGCGTTCCCAGAAATCTCGCTAGCGCGGCCGGCGGCCATCCTTCGCTGATCTTCGACAAAGGAATGCCGCTGGTGTTGGTCGACAGGATCGCGTGTTCCGGAGCGACTGCCAGCACCTTATCCCAAAGCTGCCGTTTGATCTCCAGGTTCTCGACGACTGCTTCGAGAATCCAGTCGCAACCGGCGAGCTTTTCGAGATCACTCTCCAGACTGCCGGTTTCGATCCGTCCACGAACAGCATCCGCGAAGAGTGCGGGCGGCTTACCCTTTATTGCCGCATCCAGGCCGGTTTTGGCCGCACCCGAAAGATCGAGCAATAAAACAGGCAGTCCAGCATTGGCGAAATGCGCGGCAATGCGCGCGCCCATTGTACCCGCGCCAAGAACAGCGGCACGACGAAGTGGAATCATGTCGGGTGTGTTTCAGCGTACCAGCTATGATGAGTTTTGGCCTCGGCGCGGACGAAGATTCTATTAGTCCTTACGAATCTTGTTTCTATCCTATGCCTCGTCTGGGTTCTTCGCGGCGCGGATCTGAAGTCGCTCGCGGGAGAGATTCTCGCCGTCAAATGGCCATGGATCGCTTTCGCCGTTGTGGCCGACTTGTTCGTCTACTTTCTGCAAGGTTGGAGATGGAGCCTGCTGCTTCAGCCCATTTCACGAATTCCGGTATGGCGCAGCGTCCGCGCTGTCTACGTCGGGTTGTTCGCGAACGAGATCCTGCCCTTCCGCACCGGCGAAGTGATCCGCTGTTATCTGCAATCGCGCTGGGGAAACATTCCGATCAGCGTGTCGTTGTCGTCGGCGCTGATTGAAAGAATCTTCGATGGCATCTGGCTGGTCCTGTATCTCGGCGTCGTAATTCTCTTCTTCGATCTCCCCACCGCCGTGCAGCGCGGTGGCATGTTGCTGATGCTGTTCATTGCAGCGCTTGTCGCGGGGCTGGGTTGGATCATTTTCTCCAAGCAACATGCGCGAGGTGCGCTCGCGGCGTCGCGATGGGCGAAAACGTGGCGGACACTGGTCGACGACCTGCATTCCATTGCCGATTCGCGCTCGTTTTATTTCGCGTGGCTGGCTAGTCTGCCACACCTTTTGAGCATGACGCTGCCGATTTACGGCGTGGCACGCGCCTACGGCCTGGATCTAACGCTTGCGGAAGCCGCAGTCGTCAACGTAATCGTCAGGCTGGGAACCGTTGTACCCAGCGCTCCCGGGAATCTGGGCACCTATCAGGCGCTGGTGGTGGTATCGCTCACCATGCTGGGTGTCCACGACGCGATTGCCAAGCGCTTCTCGCTGCTGTTGTGGAGCGTCGTCACTGT
>CAYTVP010000069.1:0-3881 GCA_964441675.1 uncultured Solibacteraceae bacterium
CTGAAAGGCAGCGACCAGCTTTCGTACTGCGCGGCGAGAATCAGGAAGACGAAAAAAATCGACATGGCATAGATGACAGCGGGCGGAATACCCTCGGCTGCTTTCTTTTCCTGAAACGACATTCCTGTGTAATCGAAAGCCATCTCTGACGGCATCGTTTGAGCAAAGACTTCTTCGAGCGCCGCCATTGCCTGTCCGGAGCTGTAACCAGGAGCCGCGGAACCGAAGATCTGCGCCGCGCGATATTCGTTGTACCGGTAGTTGAATTCCGGGCCGGTACGCCGCTCGATTTCCGCAAGCGCGCTGAGCGGAACCATGGTGCCCGTCGCGTTCCTGACAAAGAACTGGCCCATATCTTCGGGCCTTGTGCGATATTCTCCTTCGGCGGCAACGTAGACTTGCCATTGGCGGCCGAAGCGATTGAAATAATTCACGAGGTAGCCGCCCATGAACGTCTGCAGCGTGTTGTAGACATCGTTGATCGCAATCCCATGCGCCGATGTTTTCTCGCGATCTACATCCGCATAGAGCTGCGGCACATTGGGTAGAAATGTCGTACTGATTCCCACTAGCTCTTTCCGTTTGGAGGCGGCGTCAATAAAGGCAAAGACATTTTTGGCGAACGGTTCGGGTTCGCCTCCGCCGCGATCCTCGAGCACGAAGGTGAAGCCGCCGGACGCGCCAACACCGGGAATGGCCGGTGGCGTAATCGGAAATGCGAATGCATCGGGCACTTGCGAAATCGCCGCCGCCAAATTTGCCTGGATCGCTTCGTATTGTTCTTCGGGCTTGGTTCGCTCGCTCCAGTCCTTCAGAGTGACCCAAAAGATACCGTTATAGGTGTTCTGCACGCCGCTGAGCAGGTCGAACCCCGCCACCGAGAAGACACTGGCGACACCCGGGATCTTCATTACGTTCTGCTCGATTTTGCGAGCAGCTTCGTCTGTGCGTTCGAGCGAAGCCGCATCGGGCAGACGCATGGCAACCAGCAGATAGCCCTGATCTTCATTGGGCAGAAACGAGCTGGGCAGCCGGCTGCCAGCCGCAACGCCCATAATTGTCACCAGGGCGAGAAAACCCAGGCTGAAGGCGGATTTGCGGATCATCGCCCCGCTCCAGTTGATGTAACCGTCAGTGGCGCGGCCAAACACACGGTTGAACCAGGCAAAGAAACGGCCCAACGGACCGCGAGCTTGCTTTTTCGGCTTTAGCAGAAGCGCGCACAGCGCCGGGCTCAGCGTCAGCGCATTGAACGCCGAGATGATCACCGAGATCGCAATCGTCACCGCAAACTGTTGGTAAAGACGGCCGGTGATTCCCGGAATAAATGCCGTTGGAATAAACACCGCCGACAGAATTAAAGCGATGGCAATCACAGGGCCGGATACTTCTTCCATCGCCCGCAGCGACGCTTCCTTCGGCGACAGGCCGCGCTCGATATGATGCTCCACCGCCTCGACGACAACGATGGCATCGTCGACCACCAATCCGATGGCCAATACCAGTCCGAATAGCGACAGCGTATTGACGGAAAAGCCGAGCATCGGGAAGATCATGAACGTACCAATCAGCGATACCGGAACCGCCAGCAGCGGGATCAATGTCGCGCGCCAACCCTGCAAAAACAGGTAGACCACCAGCACCACCAGGGCGAGCGCTTCGAGTAGTGTCGTTGTAATTTCCTTGATACCCTCCGTCACCACTTTCGTGGTGTCCAGCGTCATGTCGAGCGCCAAACCCTTGGGGAACCGCTGCTTCAACTCATCCAGACGCTTAGTGACGTTCTGCGCCGTCTCGACCGCATTCGACCCGGGCAGCTGATAGATCGCCATGCCGGATGTCGCGCGTCCGTTGAACCGGCTGATGGTGTCGTACGTCTGCGCGCCCAGCTCAATGCGGGCGACATCACGCAGCCGAAGCGTCGAACCGTCCGGATTGGATCGAATGATGATCCCGCCAAATTCCTCAGGCGTCGCAAAACGGCCTTGCGCCATCACCGTGAAGGTGAACTCCTGACCCTTCGGGACCGGCCGCCCACCCAGCTTACCCGCCGGGTTTACACGATTCTGAGACTGTATGGCCGCAATGATGTCTGTGGCGGTAACACCCAGTTTGGCCAGCTGGTCCGGCTTGATCCAGACCCGCATCGCATACTGACCGCCGCCGAAGGTTTGGACGCGAGCAACGCCCTTAACGCGCGTCAGTTCGTCGACAAGGTTGATATAGGCATAGTTAGAAAGGTAGACATCGTCGAGCGAGTTGTCCGGTGAATAGACACTGACAAACATCAGCGGCGACGCCATGGACTTCTGCACTGTCAAACCAGACGTATTTACTTCGGCCGGAAGCTGCGACGCAGCTTGCGAGGTGCGCAGCTGTGTCAATACCTGATCGATATCCGGGTTCGTCTTGAGGTCGAAGGTTACGGTGATCGTCGCCGTACCGTTGTTGGCCGACGTCGAGCTCATGTACTCCATGTTGTCAACGCCTGAAATCTGCTGTTCGAGCGGTGTCGTGACGGACTGCTCCAGCGTTTTGGCATCGGCACCGGGATAGATGGCGGTTACCACCATTTCCGGCGGAACAATATCCGGGAATTGAGCGGTCGGAAGGCTGAATAACGCTACCGCCCCGACGACGACCATGATGATCGAGATCACCATGGCCACAATCGGCCGGTTGATAAAAAATTTCGACATCGATTACTCCCCGCTGCGACCGGCGGAGGTCGCCGTTGCCGTCTCCGCCTGGGCGGTTTTCGGCACGACAGAGCCGCCATCCATTGCCTTGGCCAGCCCTTCGACGACTACGCGATCACCGGGCTTGATGTCGCCGCTGATGACATAACGGGATCCGACCGCCTGACCCAGGACGACTGTTTGCAGTTTCACCTTGTTATCGGAACCGACGATTGCTACTTGATGCTGCCCCTGGCGTTCCGCCACTGCCCGTTGAGGCACCAGCAAAGCGTCCAATTGCTCTCCGGTAAGCGCCCGGATTCGGCCGAACTGACCCGGACGCAGCACATTGCCGGGATTCGGAAATGCGGCGGCGATGCGGATCGTCCCCGTCGTGGCGTCCACCTGGCGATCGGCGAAAATCACTTTCCCTTTTTGCTGATAGATGTTCCCGTCTGTCAGGATCAACTCGAGAGCGGGAGCTTTACGGTCGAACAAGAGATTGCCAACCTCCCCCGGCTTTGTCTTTCTCGCCAGCAACAGGTACTCGCGCTCGCTGATCGGGAAGTACACGCGAATCGGATTCACCTGGGAGACGGTAGTGAGAATCGTATCGGTTTTCACCAGGTTTCCGATCTGCGTCTGCGCTACGCCGGCAACCCCGTCGATCAGGGAGCGGACCCGCGTGAATCCAAGGTTCAACTCCGCCTGCGCCAGCGCCGCTTTTGCAGCCTTCACCGAGGCCTCCGCGGTTTTTACACTGGCCCGGCTGGCCGCGAGATTCGCCTGGCTGGCCTTTAGCGCGGCCTCGGCCGCAGCCGCGGCCTGCAACTCGGTATCGAGCTGACCCTGCGGGATCGCACGCGCCTCGACAAGGGGCGTATCGCGCTTTACATCAAGCTCCGCCTTGCCCAGCTCCGCCCGTGCCTGCAACACCTGGCTTTCGGCCTGTGCCACCTGGCTCTCGGTCAGAACCACCTGCCCCTCGGCCTGGGCTAACTGTGCGCTCGCCTGATCCACCAGAGCCTGAAATGGCCGCTGGTCGATCTCAAACAATACGTCACCCTTGCGGACAAATGCGCCTTCCTGATAGTTCTGGCGGATCAGATATCCCATCACCTGCGGCTGGATCTGCGCGTTGAGGCTTCCATCGATCGTGCCGACCCATTCGCTGTGGATCAGCACTCTTTCGCTAACGACGGG
>CAYTVP010000069.1:3891-7633 GCA_964441675.1 uncultured Solibacteraceae bacterium
CTTCGACTTCGGGCGGCGGCATCCCGGCCGGCTGGGCGGCAGTCGTCGGCTCGCCGCAGCTCATCAAAAAGAAACTGGATATTGCTATGAGGCCGGCGCCAATGACGCGCCCCGTGTTTGGTGTCGACAGCCTGGATCGATTCATCAATTCTTCTTTCTTTTGGCAGATGGCCTGTTGACAACTGCGCGCGACCCGGGCGAGACAGCCTCTCCGCGAGCCATGCGCAAAAGCGCTTCTACAACCTGTTCGTAATTTGAAGGACGGGGCATTCCACCTCTCAATGCCGCCGTCAATCCTTCGCCTGCATACCTTACGATGGAAGCAATCACCGGATCGATTCCGTCATGCTCAAGTTGTTCCTGGCATGCGCGCGAATGTTCACAAAATTGCTCGCAGGACCCGGCGAACATTTTCATCTCCGATACCAGCGCGTGACACCGCTGAGCCGATTCGTCCGCGCAATCCAAATTTGCGCGAAGATAGGCCCGCGTGTACGCGCCCGGCGGCGAAGGATCCTTCCCGCGGTAAGCTTCGATCTCTTTGTCGTAACGCCGGATCATGTCCTCGACGATTCCTAGAACCAACGCGCGCTTACTCGGAAAGTGATGGAGCAGGCCGCCCTTGCTGACGGAAGCGGCCGCGGCAACTTCGTCGAGGGACATGGCCTGAATTCCCTTCTCCGCAACGATGTTTGCCGCTGATGTCACGATTGCTTCCCTTGTTCGCCCGGCATCGCGAGCGGGACTGCGTTTGTTGGTCAACTTTTCTGCCCTTCTTTAACATACCGTCCAGACGGTCGGTAAGCGATAGGCAAGACAATTAAAAACTATTCAGAGAATTCCGGCTTTGAGCTTCGAAGATGCGAGAGGGGAGCTTACTTCCGGTGATAGGTGGATGTCATGAAGCTCACCCAGTTTCCGTCATCGCCTTGCATGGACGAAATCAACAGTCGGCGGTTGTCATCCACCCACTCGATCTCGTCACGATACTGGATCGTCTTGTTGTCGCCGGACATCGATGGACCTTCCGTCATCAGCGCCAATTTCTTCCCGCTGGCATCCAATGAACCTTCATATATCCACATGTTTGCCATCATCGAACCCACCCAAGTGCCGATGAACCGGTTCTTCGCCGGATCGAACCCGATGGTGAGGACTGTCACGCCAGGACCTTCGCCGGGGCATTCGCCCTTCCCTTCGGCAACAATCCATAACCCTCCGATTGAGCGGACGGTTTCGGTTCCGCGTAAAATTTCCGCGGGTTTGTCGGGGCCCATGGAGGCTTCCGACTCATATGTCCAATCGCCGACCAGCTTCTCCAACCACTGATGTTCTTTCTGCGGCTTAGTATGCATTGTGAGTTCCTGTTACCCGCTAATCCGTCGACACACCCTGCCGAGGGCATAAGGACACGTTGTCACGCTAACATCCATAACTTGCACCCTGCAATCGAATCGTGGCGAATGGCGTTACTGCCTGCTGAGCGGCACACGCTTATCCGAGAGCGGCATGTTGCGGCGACATAGTTTCCGAGCTCCTTCCCGTTATCATTCGGCTTGCACTGGTATGACGAATAACAGTGCCCGGGATCGACGTGGTTGAGGTGAATTTCTCAGATTTTCCACCAAAACCCCTTTCTTGACAGAGAATAGGGAGATTCCAGATACTGGAAGTGCGATGGCATTGGCCCCCGCTATGTCTCTTTTTTCCTCACCCAATAAGCGGGGTCAGACGCTGCTGTCGTCTATTGGAAACACGCCACTTTTCAAAATCGAAAGCCTGACGCAGGATTTACCGGGCATAGAGATCTTCGCCAAAGCCGAGTATTTGAATCCAGGCGGCAGTGTAAAAGACCGGGCCGGCCTGAACATGATTTTGGATGGTGAGCGTACGGGCCGGTTGACGCCGGAACGCATCATCCTGGATGCAACCAGCGGAAACACGGGTATCGCGTACGCGATGATCGGTGCTGCGCGCGGGTATAAAGTGCGCCTTTGCCTGCCGTCTAACGCGAGCTCGGAGCGAAAGGCGATCCTGAAAGCTTTTGGCGCCGAGTTGATTTTTACCGACGCCGATAAAGGGTCCGACGGAGCGATTCTTGGCTGCCGCGCAGTCTACGAAGAGAATCCGGATCTGTATTTTTATCCGGATCAGTACAACAATCCCGCCAACTGGCGCGCTCATTACGAGACCACCGCCGTAGAGATCATGAACCAAACCAGCCGGCGGATCACTCACTTTGTGACCTGTATGGGCACGAGCGGCACGTTCATGGGCACGATGCGGCGGCTCCGCCGGGATATGCCTCACGTGACCTGTATCTCAGCGCAACCGTCCAGTGGATTCCACGGTCTCGAAGGGCTGAAACATATGCCCTCCGCCATCGTACCCGGGATTTATGACGAGAACGCTGCCGACGATAATTTCTGGGTTGAGACTGAGGATGCTTACGAGATGACGCGGCGTGTCGCGCGCACGGAGGGCATCCTGGTGGGAATCTCCTCCGGTGCGAACCTGCATAGCGCGCGCAAGCTGGCGGAGAAACTGCATGCCGAGGGCAAGCAGGGTTTGATTGTCACCATTCTTTGCGATGGCGCCACCAAGTATCTAAGCGAACCGTTCTGGGATGATTGAGATCCAGCAGGAAGCATGGGACGCCATGCTTGCTCACGCCAAAAGTGCCTATCCGAAAGAGTGCTGCGGAATGATGACCGGGCCGGAGTCAGGGTTCGTCACAAAGGCAGTCCCCTGCGACAATATCTACGAAGGCGATCAGAAAGACCGATTCCAAATTCGGACTGACGACATCTTACGAGTACAACGCGAAGCACACGAAGCAGGCCATCATCTGATTGGTTTCTTCCATTCGCACCCGGACGAGGGAGCTTATTTTTCTCGTACCGACCTGGCGAATGCGTCACCGTGGCATGCTCACGTAGTGCTGTCGATCCGGAATGGCGGATTCGAAAACGCAAAGGCGTTTCGGGTCGATCTCGACCTGACAGCCAGCACAGAAGAGGAGTTAGTATGGCCAAAATCCTGATACCGACTGCCCTGCGGCAGTTCACCGGCGGGTCTGATGCCGTTAATGTTGCCGGAGCTACTGTCGGCGAGATTCTCGGCACATTGACCAACGACGTTCACCCGCAGTTACGCAACAACCTGTACACGCCCGAAGGCAAGTTGCGCAGCTTCGTAAATGTCTATGTCAATGATGAGGATATCCGGTACCTCGACAAGGACTCCACCAAGGTCCAGGACTCAGACACCGTTTCCATCATTCCGAGCATCGCCGGCGGGACTACCGCAGTGGAAACACCAGCCGCAACCGCCCTGTCGAATGAAGAGATTCTTCGCTATTCGCGCCACCTGATCGTGCCCGAAGTGGGCATGGAAGGCCAGCTGAAGCTGAAGCAGGCCAAGGTTTTGCTGGTAGGAGCGGGTGGCTTGGGCGCGCCCATGGGCCTCTATCTCGCCGCGGCTGGCGTCGGCACACTCGGCCTGTTGGATTTTGACGTCGTCGACCGTACCAATCTGCAGCGGCAGGTGATTCACGGGACAAGCGATGTCGGACGAAAGAAGATTGACTCGGCCGAGGAAACGATTCGCGAGATCAACCCGAACGTCAATATCATCCGGCACGAGACAGCCCTCACCAGCGCAAATGCGCTAGACATTATCCGCGAGTACGACATCGTCGCCGATGGCACCGACAACTTTCCGACTCGCTACCTTGTGAACG
>CAYTVP010000069.1:7643-14783 GCA_964441675.1 uncultured Solibacteraceae bacterium
GAACGATGCCTGCGTACTGCTGAAGAAACCGAATGCGTATGGTTCCATTTTCCGGTTCGAGGGGCAGGCAAGTGTTTTTGCGATGGAGGACGGTCCCTGCTACCGGTGCCTGTATCCGGAGCCCCCGCCTCCCGGCCTTGTACCCAGCTGCGCCGAAGGCGGCGTTCTGGGAATTCTTCCCGGTACGATCGGCCTGATCCAGGCAACCGAAGTGGTGAAGCTGATCCTGGGCAAGGGCGAGCTGCTAAAGGGCCGTCTGCTGCTGTACGACGCCTTAAACATGCGTTTCCGCGAGTTGAAGCTTCGTAAGAACAAGGATTGCCCCGTATGCGGCGAGCATCCGACTGTCACGGAATTGATCGATTATCAGCAGTTCTGCGGAGTGGTTCCACAGGCGGAAAGCGCAAGCGTCCCGGAAATTGACGTAGTCGAGGTAAAAGGGATGCTGGATCGCGGCCACAATTTCGTTCTAGTGGACGTGCGCGAGCCAAACGAATTCGATATCGCGCGGATTCCCACCGCGAAGCTGATTCCGCTCGGCGATGTACCGAAGCGAATGAACGAACTCAACCCCGGCGACGAGATCGTGGTCCATTGCCGTAGCGGAGTTCGATCGGCCAAGGCCGTCGATTTGCTGCGGCAGTCAGGATTTCGGAACGTCCGGAACATGAGAGGCGGAATTTTGGCCTGGAGCGACAAAGTCGATCCGAGCGTTCCGAAATACTAAGGGTGGTGGACCTTAGTCCACCTTATCCTTGGCTTTTTTGGCGCCGCGTTCCACCTTTTCGGCTTCGGTCTCTATCTTGTCGCCAGCTTTTTCAAGTGCCTCCTTCGACTCGTCGACGGCTTCATCGATCTTTTCTCCGGCGCGCTCCGCATCGCCTTTCCCGCAACCGGCCAACATAAACGCCGCGATCGTAATCCAGATCAACTTTTTCATGAAACGTTTCCTTTTCCCTTCATTACTCGAAACAGAACAAGCAAGTTGAGTCTAATACTATTCCTCACGTGATTTTTAGCCGAGGTGTCCGGCGGGCAACGCGATCGTCACTCGGGTTCCATCGCCGGGCTCGCTCGAGATCGAGATCTCTCCGCCATGCTCGCGCACGATTTGCCGTGCGTTGAACATGCTCCAGTTTCCGGTTGAGACGCGGCCAGTGGATTCCTGAAAGGCTGGATCGAAGATATTGGCAAGGCGTTCCTTAGGAATGCCTCGTCCGTTGTCCTCAACCACCACTTCCACTCCTCCGGAGACATTCCCGCTAGTCCGCACTCGTATGCGCCCGCCGCCATTCAGCGCGTTCGCCGAGTTACTCAAAAGGTCGTAGAAAACCGCGCTCAACTGCTGCGGGTTTACCACCAGTTCCGGAAGAGGCTGAAAATCGAGTTCCAGTTCCGAGCCAGGCTTCAGTCGCGGACGGACAAACTCCGCCACATCGGCGATCAAAACGTTGAGAGACGTGGGATGTAAATCGGACTGATCGAGGTTGGTGAAGCGAGCGATGCGGGCGGCGATCTGCTGGAGGCGGCGGGATGACTCTTGAATGCTGCGCCGCAAATCCACCTGGAGCCGCAGAAGCCGGGGCAACTGCTCGGTTCCCGCCTCAAGCTGGCGGGAGCTGAGCAGCAGCAGAGTGTCGACTGCGCTCCCGAGCGCGCCCACCGGCGTATTGATTTCGTGGCTAATCGCCGCGGCCAGCCGGCCCATGGATGATGCCGCTTCGGCGCGTGCAAGCTGCGATTGAACTTGCCGCAGTTCGGACGCTGCGTGCAGCGCGTCAATATAGGCCGAATACGCATTCCAGCGCTGGCGGTATAGCAAAGCTGACAAACTTGTCGCCAGCATCGCCAGCAGCGCTAGAAAGAGACAATACTCCGGATGATAACGCGCATGCGTGGCGCCAACAGAAACCGCAAGGGGCACAAGAACCAGATAGCCGATTCCAACGGTTGTGCAGTGCACCAGCACCATCCAGGGAATCAGCGGCTGTGCCGCGACCAGCAGCAGGACGCTCATAGCGATCTGCGTAGGAATAAATTGATCGGCAAGAGGCTGTTGCGGCCCGAGGAGAAGCGCAGACCAGAGAAGCAGAAGTGTCACTAACTCGACGGCGCAGATTGCGATCCATCGCGAGTGACGATACGCGGCTTCGATCTTCGAAATTCGCACCTCGGCGATGCCGATGGCGACGATCGCGAGGTAAACGGCGAAGCGAAAATGCGTACCTGTTTGTTGCACGAAGAAAACGCCCCAACCGATCATCAGCAGCAGAGCGGTAGAGGCGGTAATCCAACCGATCAGAACAAGCCCGGTATGACTTTGGCGGAGCACCTCCTCGCGGAATCCTTCGTCCCGCTCGCATTCGCCGCAGAAAATTCCCCGGCGAAGCAGGTCCCAATCCATATATCTGCTACTGTAACGTGCCGAAATAGCTAGCATGCTAAACTTTCGATGCTCCTCGGCCCGATGTCCAAATGGTTAGATACGTTCCGGCGCACCTTTTTCGACGTGCGCCCGGGCGAGTACGGACGGACGATCTTCGTCATGCTGTACCTGCTGTTCGTCCTGTTCGCTTATTACATCCTGAAACCCGTTTCGCGAGCCTTATTCGTCGATAAGTTCGATCTCGACAAGCTGCCGCTGCTTTATATTCTGATCGCGCCGGCGGGCGGCATCCTCGCGTATACCTATTCGCGGCTGGCCATTCGCGCATCGCTGACACGAGCGGTGAATGTCGCTACGGCATTCGCAGTGGGAATCACGCTGCTGATGGGATATTTGATCCGGTTTCAATGGGTTTGGACTTACTACGCGTTCAATATCTGGGTCAGTATGTTCAGCATCATGCTGGTGACTCAGGGCTGGGTAATTGCCGCAAATGTCTTTAATACCCGGGAAGCGAAGCGCCTGTACGGCTTTCTCGGCCTGGGCGCAGTGATCGGGGCGGGCTTTGGCGGTACCTTCACAAATCTGGCCGTCCGCGCCATCGGGGAACAGAATCTGATCTATGCGTCGGCGGGGATTACGATACTGGCCTATTTGATGTATCGGGCTCTTTTGATGCAGTCCAGCGTCAATCTCCACCAGGCAAGAGGCGGTGAACAGGATGCCGAATTTTCCGTCACCGATATCGGGCGGGATATCCTGCATTACCGTCATCTGCAAGTCATCGTCGGGATCGTCCTGGTGACATTCGTTGTGGACGTCATGGTGGAGTATCAGTTCCAGGCATTCGCCAAAGAACGCTATCAGGGCAGCGATCTCACTGCCTTCATGGGCGCCTTTAACGGCATCTACCTGAACCTGGTGAATTTCGTTTTTCAATTTTTCTTCACGGCCGCAATGGTACGAATAGCGGGAGTGGGCGGCGTGCTGCAGATTATGCCGGTGGCCATCTCAATCGCCTCGCTCGGAATTTACTTTGCCCCCGGCGTTCTTTCGAGCTCGATTGCGAGACTCACGGAAGCCGCTACACGGTACACCTTCAACAAGACCGGGATGGAGCTTCTCTATCTCCCGCTGCCGCTGAATCTGCGGAACAGAGTCAAAGCCTTTCTGGACATCTTTGTGGACCGGTTGGGCCGCGGTATCGGCGGAGTATTGCTCTATCTGTTCACCGTCATTCTCAATATTGAGGCGCAGGCGCTTGCGCTGATTGTTCTCTGTTTCACGGCGGGCTGGAGTGTATTGTCGTGGGTGGCACAGCGCGAGTACCTGCGCACAATCCGGCGGCGGATGGAAACACGGACGCTCGATCTCGAAGGATTGCGGATCTCGGCCGCCGACCCCGCCATGACCGGCTTGCTGGAGAAGGCCGCGCGAGGGAACAACGCACGCCAGGCCGCCTATGCGTTGTCTCTGCTTGCGGCATCGCCCGGCTACGATATCTCTTCCTTGATCCAGGAATTGGTTTCCAGCCCGTTCCCGGAGGTACGCGCCCGGATATTTCAGCTGGCCGGCGATCAGCCGGACATCTCTTTATTGCCGGAGGCGCTAGCGGAGATCCGCAGCAGCCGCGCCGGCGATCGATCCCCGGCGATCAGGCCGGCAGTGGCCTACGCGCTGGGCAAGTCTCCCCAGTCCGAACCGATGGGGGTCCGGCTTCTTGAACACCCGTCGAGCCTGGTGGTGGAAGAGGCGCTTGAGGTCCTGCTTCGCGACCGGGATGCCACTCTCCGGGTGCTTCCGCCGGAACGCGTTCAAGAGCTGGCTTTATCGCCGTCACCCAGCCGGAGAAAAACTGCTGCCGTCGCCCTGCGCGTCGTCCCGGATGAGGACAACACGTTGCTCAAGGAACTGCTGGCGGACCCGGATGAGAACGTCGCCATAGCGGCTATCGCCACGGCAGGGTCTTTGCGGAGGCGGACACTCGTACCGCGGCTGGTGAACCTGCTGCGCGATCCGGTGTTTCGAAAATCCGCAACCGCAAGCCTCGCTGCTTACGGCTCGACAATCGCGGGCACGCTGCGCGATCTGATGGAAGACCCCGATCTTCCGAATGGAGTTCGATACCGCCTGCCGCGCATTCTCGAGAAAATGGGGGACCAGCGCGCTGCCAGCGAGTTGCTGGGGGCGATTCATGTTCCCAATTTGCGGTTGCGCGACACCGTCGTCCACGCGCTGACCCGCATGCGCAGCCAATCACCGCAGTTGGACTACGGCCAAGTCGTCGTGGAAAGGCAGATTCTCGAGGAGGCGAGGCTCTATTTCGGACAATGGCTTTCCCTCGCTGCGATACGCGGAGAATCCGGCGGAAGCCAGGCCGTCCGGCTGCTGACGGAAACCCTGGAATCGAGGCTGCGGGCGACGCTCGAGCGGCTGTTCGGACTTCTGGGGTTGAAGTACTCGCCGCGCGAGATGGAGTCCGCTTACAGGGCGCTGCAGCGCAGCTCCGCCGACGACCATGCAGCGGCAATCGAGTTCCTGGATTCGGTGTTGAATAAGCAACTCAAGCGATACCTGATGCCCCTGGTGGACGATACGGCACGCCTGGCCGAGCGTGGGCCGGAGTTGTTTGGGATTGAGCGGAAAACTCCGCAAGGTACCCTCCGCGAGCTTTTGCAGTCGGGAGACGTCTGGCTGGTAAGCTGTGCGATTGCGGCCACAGTCGAATTAAAGATGGACGAACTGAAGGAAGACATTCTCGCTCTTGGCGGGCACTCCGGTACCGAGGTAGACCTGTTGGTTGACTATGCGGCCCAACGTTTTGCTTAAAGAATTCAATGCGTGAGCTGAATATCGTCGAGAAAGTTCTGGCACTCGAAGCAGTCGATCTTTTCAAGAATCTGACTAGCGAGCAACTGGCCGAGATCGCCTCCGTTGCCAAGGAGATGGCAGCCGCGCCCGGCAAGGCCGTCATCGAAGCTTCTACACCGGTGGACTCGCTCTATGTGATTCTGGAGGGAGAGGTGGATCTAAAACGGAACGGGCAGAGCTTCTATCAGGCGAAACCGGGCGAGGTTCTGGGTTCCTGGGCTCTGTTCGACGATTCGCCCGGCGGCGTGACCGCGAATGCGCTAACGGATGTCCTTCTCCTTCGGGTAAGCCGCACCGATTTCTACGACTTGCTGAGTGACAATGTCCAGATCACGCAGCAGATTTTCTCGACACTGGTGCGCCGGTTCCGGGAATTGGCGGGAGGATGAAGTCGTGAGCGACTGCGCCGAAGCCGAAAATCAAAATCCGGAGATCCCGACACCGGACGAGCTGGCTCGCCTGAACCGGCTGTGTTCGCTCGGAGAGCTTGCTGCCGGCATTATTCACGAAATTAACAGCCCCATTGGATCGATTTTCTCCAATATCGACGTTCTGCAGAAATCTGTAGATGTGATCGAGAAGCAGACAGAAGCGTGCTCAACGCCGAAAACCAAACAGGTATTGGCGATGATGAGAACGCTCCTGTCGGTGGACCGCGTCGCCTGCGAACGCATTTCCGGCATTGTCCGCAGTCTGAAAACGCAGGCTCGCGAGGGGAGCGAGGATTTTCGCGAAGCCAACGTCAACGAGATCCTTGAAGATTCCATCCGCCTCGTGAATGCCGAGTATCGCCGCCGGGTTCGCGTGATTACCGAGTTCGGGGAGTTGCCCCCGGCGCTGTGTATACCTCACCTCATCGGCCAAGCCTCCCTGAACATTCTCGTAAACGCCGTGCAGGCAATCGAAGGCGAAGGCACAGTCAGTGTGCGTACCCGGCTCGAGGAAAATCAGGTTGTCATCGAAATCGAGGACAGCGGCATCGGCATGAACGACGAATGCCGTAAGAGAGTATTTGCGTCCGGCTTTACAACGAAGGCGGTCGGGGTTGGCACCGGCTTGGGCTTAATGATCACCAAGCAGATCATTATCGATAAACATCACGGGACCATCAACTTCGAAAGTGAGCCGGACAAGGGAACGACGTTCTACCTCAAATTTCCTCTGCGGCCTCCCGCGGACAAGGAGTAATCTCACTTGGATAATGCCCCCGCGGAAGTGGTCTTAGTAGACGACGAAGATATGGTTATCACCAGCGTGCGCGCTTTCCTGACGCTGGAGACCGATTACAACGTAAGCGGTTTTACGAGCCCCGCAGACGCCGTCCAGCACCTTGAAACGCATCCTGCCGACGTGGTGGTAAGCGATTACCTGATGCCCGGCATGAACGGAATTCAACTGCTGACGAAGTCAAAGGAACTGCAACCGGAGGCAGCCCGGATTCTCCTTACCGGTCACGCTGACAAGCAAAGTGCCATTCAGGCGATTAACGATGTCGGCCTCTATCACTATCTGGAGAAACCCTGGGACAATTCGCAGCTGCTTCTGATCATCCGCAGTGCGATCGAGCGAACCATGCTAGTGCGGCGGATCCAGAGAATGGTGGCAGAGCTGGACAACGCTCACGACTCGCTCAAAGATATTCAGAGCCGTCTGATCCGCGCTTTTCTTTAGAAGCGTGCGCCCGCAGTGCGCCAGTTTTTTCTACCGGCTCCGATAATTCAAGCTAGCGGCAAGCGAGTTTCGCAGTGCCCTCGTCTCCTGAAGCACTTCACGGGCTGCGGACAAAGAAACCGGCTCGCGTGCTTCAACCGTCTTCTCGCCCAGTCCCGAACCGCGGTACACCCGTAACCGCTCGACAAGAAAATCGCGGATCGCCTCTGCGT
>CAYTVP010000070.1:0-12601 GCA_964441675.1 uncultured Solibacteraceae bacterium
ACAGGGCAAGCTGCAATTGACCGACCCGATTGCCAAGTATTACTCGGACGCCCCGGCTACCTGGGAGAAAATCACAATCCATCACCTTTTGAACCATACGTCCGGCATTCCCAGCTACACCAGCCTTCCGGAGTTCTTTCCTAAGATGAGCCGGGATCGTCGTACGCCCACTGAGATCATCAAGCTTACTCAGGAAAAGCCACTGGAGTTTGAGCCCGGAACCAAGCACGTCTATGACAATACGGGATACATCCTTCTTGGTTACGTAATTGAGAAAGTTAGTGGTCTCACTTATGCCGACTACCTGGAGCGGAATATCTTCGCGCCAGCCGGTATGAAGGAGAGCGGGTACGACCTTGCCGAGACGATCATCGCGAAGCGCGCCAGCGGCTACTCTCAGGGTGGCAAGCACGCGCCGTTCCTCGACATGAGTCTGCCATACGCCGCAGGTTCCCTCTATTCCACTGTTGACGACTTGCTGCGGTGGGACCAGGCGTTATATGGCGGGAGAATCGTTAAACCAGATTCGTTGGCGAAAATGATCACTCCCGGTCTGAATGATTACGGTTACGGTCTCGTTATTCAAACGAAGGACGGGCGCAAAACAATTGGCCACGGCGGGGGAATTAATGGCTTCAATACGGCCATGGTCCGGCTGCCGGAGCAGGGCATTGTTTCCATTGTGCTGGCGAATCAGAACACTTCCGCTACACTACCGATCGCGGATAGTCTGGCACGCATCGCAAATGGCGAGAACGTTCCGCCACGCCCGCTCCGCAGCGAGATAACGCTTCCGGCTGAAAAGTTGGATCAGTTAGCGGGGGAGTATACAGTTCGCCCGGGCTTCATCCTGAAAATTTGGCGCGACGGCGATCGAATGATGTCTCAGGCGACCAATCAGCAGCCTGTCCAGATTTTTGCCACCAGCGAGAACCGTTTTTTCCAGAAGGTCGTTGATGCGGAGCTCGAGTTTGAGCGCGCACCGGATGGCCGCGCCACTGCGGTGACACTGCACCAGAACGGTCGAATACTGCCGGCGCCTCGCAAGCCTTAAAAAGAACGGCGGCTATGCGAAAAACAGGGATTCGGCGGTGCCCTCCAACAGCCGGCGCTTGTCGCTCCCGGTAGCGAAGGGAAGACCCTGAACCAGGTCAATGGAATCTTTATAGGAATGTCCGCTTTGCACTTGAAAGGGGCAATCGCTGCCCCACATCAGGCGTTCGGGACCAAAAGCATCGAAAGTTCGCCGAACCATTGGAATGAGATCGTGATACGGCGCCTGCTTCCGGCCGAGCCCGTAGAACGCTGACACCTTCACGAATACGTTACGATGACGTGCCATCGCACAGAGCGCGCGAACATCCTGCTCTTCTATCTGGCCGGTAATGCCAACGCGGCCCAGATGATCGATCACGACCCGCGAGTCCGGATGACGATCGCACATTCGCTCCACCATCGGAAGCGCAGGAGGATTGATGATCGGGCACATCAGAAGCGACTCGTCGCGTCCGCATTCCCACATCGCATTCATTCCCGGATCGTCCAACCAGCTTCCCGTAGAATCGCTCGACACAATTCGAAACCCGCGCACACCCTGCGTCTTTAAGGCTTTCATCGCTACATCAGGTGCGGCAGAGGACGAATCGACTCGCGCAACGCCTGCAAATACTCCCGGACGCGCGCGCATGACGTCGAGCATGTACGAGTTGTCGAACCCATAGAAACTCATCTGGATCAGTACGACACGACGAACTCCAGCGGGTGAGGCATGACGGAAGAAATCTTCCGGCGTGAATCGCAGTGGTGAATAGTCGCGGCTGGATTGGAGACGGGGATACGCTACCTTGTCATCCGTCCAGACGTGCGTGTGCGAATCGATCATCTCATCTCCTAGTGTCTACTCTTACAATTAGGCTATGAAGCGACGGCTGCTTTACGGGGCTGCGATTATCCTGCTGGGACTGTGCGTCACTTTTGTGATCTGGCAGGGTTCCTTTCGCTTCGATCCGGAGAGCCTGAGCCAGGTATTTCTCTACTGGGCCGTCTCATCGCTCGTTTTCATTCTGACCGTGGTGCTGGGTTTCATTCTCTGCCGCACCGCTGTCAAGCTATACATCGAGAGACAGTCGAATCGCGAAGGATCGCGTATCAAGACGAAGCTGGTTGTCGGCGCGCTCGCTCTCAGCTTCCTGCCGGTGGTATTTCTGGTGCTGTTCAGCGTGCAGATTTTGAACTTCAACCTGGTGCGATGGTTTTCGCGTCCGGCGGAGGATATCAAGATTGATCTCGCTGAAGTGGCGGAGAGCATCAAGACCGAGATCCGCGCGAAAGCGGATGCGCAGGCGCGGTGGCTGGCCGCACTACCGGAGGCACAGCGGGCAGCCGCGGGTATCGGAGCCGAATCGGGACTTCGGGAGCGCTGCCGGGCTCATCAGGTAGTAGAGGCCTGGATCATCCGTCCGGATGGCAGCCAAACTTCGCTGTGCTCGGTACCGGAGAAACCTCAACCAGCTGTTTTTCAGGGCAAGGCGCCCGTTGCGGATATAACCGGGGCAATTCTTGGCGATCTACTGGTGCTGGTTCCGGCTCCGCTGGATCTCACGCAGAAGGAACAGGAAATCCTCACTTCGATCGCGAACTATGACAAGCTCTCTCGTGTCCGGAAAGAAACCCGCCAATACTACCTGTTGCTGATGGTTTTGATCAGCTTGTTCATTCTGTTCGTTGCAACATGGATCGCGCTGTTTCTTGCCAAGCAGATATCGGTTCCCATTTCGGCGTTACTGAAAGGCGCCCGCGAGGTGAAGGGAGGGAACTTAAGTCACCGGGTGAAAGTTTCGGCCGTCGATGAGCTTGCCACCCTTGTCCGTGCGTTCAACGAGATGACGCAGGATCTGGAATCAAATGAACGCGAGTTGGAACGGCGTCGCCGGTTTACCGAAGCCATTCTCGAAAACATTCCCACCGGCGTAATCTCCGCCGCCTCCGATGGGCGAATCTTGCGAACTAATCGGGCGGTACGCACTATCTTTCCCGGCTTCGAAGTGGAGAAAGCGCTGCGCGTCGAGGATTTGTTTCCGCGTGAGGACGTAGCCGACCTGAAGTATCTGATGAAGCGCGCCCGCCGGACCGGTGTGGCCAGCCGCCAGTTTGAAATCAAGCGGGACCGGCAAACGGTGGAGCTGTCGGTTGTGATTTCCGTCCTCGAAGAAAACATGGCCGCCGGCTATGTAATGGTGATCGAGGATTCGAGCGAGACGCTTCGGGCGCAGAAGGCCGCTGCCTGGCATGAAGTGGCACGCCGGGTGGCACACGAGATCAAGAATCCGCTCACTCCGATCTCGCTCTGTTCGCAGAGAATCCTGCGGCAACTGGACAGGATTTCCGGGCGGCCGGAAACGCTGGCCATTCTTCGCGAGTGCTCGCTTACGATTTCACAGGAAGTGGAGTCTGTTCGGATCCTGGTTGACGAGTTCTCGCAGTTCTCACGTTTTCCGGTGGCGCAGCCCGTTCCAATGGAGTTAAACACGGTGGTCGAGAGCGCGCTCGCCGTTTTCGAAGGAAGATTAGACGACGTTTCGATCGGCAAACAGTTGGCGCCGGACCTGCCGTTAGTGGCGCTCGACCCGGAACAATTCAAACGCGCGGTCGTAAACCTGGTCGATAACGCCGCTGAAGCTATGCAGGAATCCGCGCTGAAGCGGATCATCGTCTCCACTACGCTGGTCTCGCCTGAGATTGTTGAGCTGGTGATCAGCGATAGCGGCCAGGGCATTAGTTCGGAGGACCGTCAGAAGCTTTTTCTTCCGTACTTTTCGACCAAGGGACGGGGCACCGGCTTGGGTCTGGCAATCGTCAGCCAGATTGTCAGCGAGCATAAAGCCCAAATCCGCATCGAGGACAACATTCCCTCGGGCGCACGGTTTGTCATCGAGATTCCGGCGATCGTTGCCGGGGAACTAGTTGCGGAGGATATACGAACAACCGAGGCGGTGGGATGAAACACGTTCGCATTCTGGTGATTGACGATGAGCGGGGAATCCGGCAGTCGCTCACCGGAGTACTGGAAGATGAGGGATACACGGCGTCCAGCGTCGATTCGGGCGAAGCATGCCTCGAAGAGTTAAAGCGGCATAGCTACGAAGTCATTCTGCTCGATATTTGGCTCGAAGGCATGGACGGGATGGAGACGCTGAGCCGCATCCAGGAAATTCCCTTTGCCGACCGGCCCGCAGTGGTCATGATTTCCGGCCACGGAAACGTCGAAACGGCTGTTCGCGCTACGAAGCTCGGGGCGTTTGATTTTATTGAGAAGCCGCTAACCATCGAGAAGGTGGCAGTCGTGGTGAAGAACGCCCTTCAGCAGCGACGGCTGGAGTTAGAGCTTCAAAAGCTTCACGAATCCAACGATCCGCGCCGGAAGATCGTCGGCGACAGCGTGCCCATGAAAGCCTTGCGGCAACAGCTGGCGTTGATGGCTGCAACGAACGGCCGCGTGTTGATCTATGGCGAAAGCGGCACCGGCAAGGAACTCATTGCCCGGGCGATACACGAGCTTAGCCCGCGCCGCAGCGAGGCGTTTGTGGAGGTGAATTGCGCTGCAATTCCGGAAGATCTAATCGAAAGCGAACTATTTGGCCACCGCAAGGGAAGCCTTGCCCGAGCACATGAAGACAAGGTTGGAAAGTTCGAGAAGGCTGACGGCGGCACTCTGTTTCTCGATGAGGTAGGGGATATGAGTATCAAGACCCAAGCCAAGGTGTTGCGAGCTCTCGAGGAACAGCGCTTTGAGGTAGTCGGTGCCCAGGAGTCGATTCAGGTGGACGTACGGGTGATTGCGGCCACCAACAAGAATTTGGAAGAGCAGATCCAGTGCGGCAATTTTCGAGAGGATCTGTTTTATCGCCTGAATGTCATCCCATTCCATGTGCCCACTTTGCGCGAACGCGTCGAAGACGTGCCGCTGTTGGCGAACCATTACTTGCGCGAGTTCACATCCGCCTATGGCCGTAAACCGAAAGAGCTGACTCCGGACGCGTACCGCGTCCTCCAGGATTACGCATGGCCGGGCAATGTGCGCGAGTTGAGGAACCTGATGGAACGGATTGTCATCATGAACCCTCAGGTCCGCATAGATGCGCGGCACATTCCATTGCATCCGGCCCGGCGCGCGGTGTTTGAGCGGCCTATCGATCACTTTTCGTCGCTGGCGGAAGTTCGCGAGGCGGCCGAGCGCGAGTATATCCTGAAGAAGCTGGAAGAAACTCGGGGGAACGTCAGCCGTACCGCGGAACTGCTGGGCCTCGAGCGCAGCAATCTCTACCGGAAGATGAAATCCTTGGGAATTGTTCCCAAGGACTGAACTATTTGCATACTCTAGTACGACTTCCCTGGATTCCGTCCCTGGGGGCAGAGTTTTTTCTCGCCGCCGACGGCTATTCGGCACTCCTGGTAATTCTCACCGTCCTGTTGACGGCTCTCGCTTCGATGGCCAGCCCGGGCCGCCCGGCGTCTTTTCATGTGGCTCTCTGGCTCACCTCATTGTTCGCCAGTTGCAGTTTTCTTGCGATGGATCTTCTCCTGTTCTTCGTTTTCTGGGAGATGACCCTGATCCCGATGTACTTCGTGATCGCTCTTTGGGGCGGCGAGCGGCGACAGTACGCGGCCATCAAGTTTCTGATTTACACCAATCTGGGAAGCGTGCTGATGCTGGTCGGCATCATCGCGCTCTTTCGTCATGCGGGAACTTTTAACTACTTCCTGCTGCTCGAGCGGCCGGTTAGCGAGACTGCGGCTACGTGGATCTTTTGGGCTTTCTTCGCCGGATGCGGAGTAAAAGTGCCGATGGTTCCGTTTCATACCTGGCTCCCGGATGCGCATACGGAAGCGCCGACGGCGGGCTCAGTGGTTCTGGCGGGAGTGCTATTGAAGATGGGCACATATGGGTTGCTTCGTTTTGCGTTGCCGCTTGCTCCACCCTCGGGCGTGACGCTTCAGGCCGTCGTTGCCTTGTCGGTGATCGCGATTATCTACGGTGCGCTGGTCAGCCTGACGCAGAAGGATTGGAAACGATTGATCGCCTATTCTTCGGTCAGCCACATGGGATTTTGCACGCTGGCGATGTTTGCGATGAATAAAACAGCCATTACCGGCTCGATGCTGCAGCAACTGAACCACGGGATTACTACTGGCCTGCTGTTCTTTCTGGTGGGCGCGGCATATGAACGCACGGGCACGCGGGAGATTGCCAGGTATGGGGGTGCTGCGCGCGTCGCACCGGTTTTCACGACAGTTTTTCTGATTGCCGCGTTGGGATCGATGGGGATGCCGCCTCTGAATGGTTTCATCGGTGAGTTGACCATCATCCGTGGCGTGCTTGCGGTATCGGTGTGGTGGGCGGTTGCCTGTATCGCCGGGGTTGTCCTTGGCGCTGCTTACCTGATCTGGCTATTTCAGCGTATTTCGTTTGGCGAGATCCGCCTGAACCTGCCGGATCTCACTCCCCGGGAGCGAATTGCATTTTATCCGTTGGCCGCCTTGACGATCCTGATGGGTGTTTGGCCGCAGCCATTGTTTCAGCTGCTCGAGCCCGCGGCGGAAGTCATTGTCCGGATGGCAGCACGGTAGACAGGCCAGATTACTCAGGTGCTTCGCCGCCGGCCAGTTGCCTCAGGACGGATTCCGCAGCCTTCTGGCTTGCACCCTTTTTCGACCCGGCTTCACCGATAGCCGTCAGAGTTTTTCCTACACGCACCTCTATGGTGAATTGCTTCCGATGATCGGGACCCGTCTCTTGGAGCACGTGATATCGCGGCTGCGGCAATTTCAGGGATTGCGCAAGCTCCTGAAGGGCGCTCTTGGCGTCGGCATAGTCGCGTTCCAGGCCGGAAGGAAGAAGCTCTTCGGAGGAAATAATGTGGTTCAGGACGAAATGCCGGGTAACTTCGATTCCACCGTCGAGATAAAGGGCGGCAATTAAAGCTTCGAGCGCATCCGCCAGCAGTGCACGTTTTTCCCGGCCGCCGCTGAGTTCCTCGCCACGGCCGAGAATCAAGTACTCGCCTAAGTCGAGCTTGACGGCGATCTGGTAGAGATGCGACGAGCTGACCAGCCGGGATTTCAACTTCGAAAGATGGCCTTCAGGGAGCGCACGATGATTCAAAAGAAGCGCTTCGCTGACAAGAAAACCAAGAACGGCATCGCCGAGAAACTCCAGCTGTTCATTGTCAATCCGCTCCGGCCGCTGCCGGTCGCGGTCGCTGCCCGCCGAGCGATGCGTCAGCGCGCGAATGAGCAACTGTCTATCTTGGAAGCGGTGCCCTAGTACCGCTTCCAACTTTTCTGAGCTGGCCGCCATGAAGGCCGGAGACTACTTTTTCTGAGCCTTCCCGGCCGCTGCTTTAGCCTTTGTCTGGGCCGCATACGTCTTCACCGCGGCCGGCGCCTCGGCTTGCGCGGCAATCTCATCGCACAGCGCAATCGCTTCGTCAAATTTACCGCCGCCAACGTAGGCATCAGCGAGGCGAGCCATGATCACGACGTCTTTTTGCGGACTCACATCCGAAGCGGCCTTGAATTCCGTGATCGCCGCATCGTAATCCTTGCGAGCTGTGCCGATCATGCCAAGAGCGCTTCGGGCCTGCGCCGTAAAGTCATTCTTTACCATAGTGAACTGCTCGTCGGTCAGCTGTGGATTCAACTTGGTTGCCTTCGGGATCAGCTGCAACGCATCGTCGGCGTACTTCTTGGCCCTGGTTAATTTTTCCTCTTTGTCGAGGTCAAACTCCTTCGTCTGTCCGGCTATATTCCGCGCCATGATGATCATCGAGCCGAAATTCTGCGGGTCGGCTTCCAATGCCCGCTGCCCATAGATCATTACCTGTGCATGGTCTCCCTTTGCCTCGGCCGCTTCGGCGGCAATGTACATAGCGAGAGCTTTATAGTCGGTGTCGGCAAATTCGGTCACCAATTTATCGGCAGCGGCCATACGCTCAGCTGGATCCTGGGCTTGCAGGATCGCATTGATCGCTTCGCCTTCTTTGGGTGTCGGCTGCTTCAACGTCTTCGGGTTTGCGGATTGTGCAAATAGCCCGGGTCCGGCAAGTATGATGCCGGCCATCAAAATAATACGTAAACTCATTCTTTTCCCTTTTGTTTTAGTTGCCCTTCCGGGTCTCCTCCAGCGCCTTGCGCGCAGCCTCCAGCGCTGCGCGAGTCGCTCCTTCGACCTTCAAAGCATCTTCAAAATGCTTCGATGCGTCAGTATCGTCACCTGCCAAGGCAGCCAGACGACCTAGATATACGTGTGTCCACGCACGAACGGGCGGCTCTGGTTCCAAACCAAGAGTTGTCTCAAACAGCTTAAACGATAACTCCGGATTCCGTTGAAGAGCGGCGATACGCGCAAGACCGTAGTATCCGCGAGCCTGCAACGGCTTGTCCGTAGTTTCTCCAATTGCCTTTTGAAACCGGTCCCGGCTCGTATCGAGATTCCGGGCATCGTAGAGATCCTCAGCTTCCGACAAAGTTTTGCGGACGCCACTGAGTTCCACCTTTTCCTCGGCCGGGCGAACCTTTACCGTCCGAACTACCGGAGCAGATAAGAACTCGACATTGGCCAGCCGGCGATCTTCCTTCTTCAGATCGATGGCGTCAATCATGTCGGGGTAATGAAGACGCATCGCTGCTTCCTGCTTTTCGTACGCTACCAGCGCTTCGGAAAAGTAGGGGGTCAGGATATAACCTTCGCCAAGAGCCTGTTTCACCATCGCTTCGCGAGATGCCGGCGGAGCCAGGCGGGCATCCACGGCGCGTACCAGTGATTTGGTTGTTAATAGCAGAAAGTCGGTCTTATAAATTTCCGCCAGCGCAGGGGCTGCTTGAGCCAGATCGATCAGCGGCTTTTTCTTCTCGACATTCTCCGAGAACTTTGTTGCCAGCGGATCGACCTGAAAGGCGATATAGGCCTGTCGAACATCGTTTAAGTGCACGTCTTGAGATGAGGTGAGCACGATGAAGTAGTCGTCCCCATAACTTCTCGCCTGGATTTGATTGGGGGCGGCGAGCAGATCGACATACACATGAAATCGGCGGCCAAGATAGCCACTCGAAGGAACGCGCAGGTAGGCATCTACCTGTTGCAGCGCCTGGCTGATCGGCGTTTGAAACCTCTCTAGCGCCTGATCGCGAATTGCCTGGGTGCGTGTCCAGAGCCCATCCAGATCCGCTTGATCGTCAAACCGGCTCATCAGGTCGTTGAGGCCGTCGAGCGAAGCCGCATCAGGAGGTATCTCATCCGGCTGGAACCGCCATTCATAATTGTTCTCGGCATCAACCGAAAGCGCGAAAGAGATGTACTGACTCAGCTCCGCGGTCCAATCGCCCTTACGGTGGGCGGCGAAGAAACGTTTTAGCTCGGAGATTGTGGATAAATTCTTTTCTGCTAGCGATTTACGAATCTCGGCGCGCAGCGGGTGGTTGCTGGGTGAATCGATCTCGGCGTCGTAGCCGGCCGCGTTGATTGCCACCAGGACGTTGAATAGCGTCCGATTGGTGTCGAGCTGCGCAGTCTGGCCCCACGCGAGTAACGGACCAAACACCACGAGTCCGAAGAATCGCTTCACTGCCATACAGTGTAACCAAACCAGGTGTGTTCTCTACTGCGGAACAGGCCGCCCCATAGATTTGTAAATTCCCTCAATGGTGGCGATATTTGCCTTTGCCTTTTTGTTTTCCTTGTCGTAGCTGAGCACTTTGCGAAACTCCCTCAGTGCAGAAGGATACTTTCGGAAAGGCGGCAGTGATTCTTCGTACATGAAGGCGTTGCCCAGCAACAAGTGTGCATCGGCGAGCGGCTGATTGGCGGTTCCGGCCTTTGTCTTCCCATCAACGGTTTCGAGGACCTTGACGGCGTCGTCAAACTTCTTCTCTTTGACTAATTCCTTTACCTTCGCGGTGAAATCTTGTGACAGTAGCGAAACTGCCCCAAGCGCAAAAATGGTGAGGATTCTATTGACCCGCATAATATGAGCTTAATGCCGAAACGCATCGTAGTTGCGATCGATGGTCCTGCTGGCGCCGGAAAATCTACGATCGCTCGCAGAATTGCCAATAAACTGGGGTTTTTGTATATTGACACCGGCGCAATGTACCGTGCCGTAGCCCTTTGGGCGATCCGGAACGGAACGTCGCTTGAGGATTCCGTCCATCTGGGCGCGCTTGCCGAAAGCGCGCAGATCGCCTTCGATGGGCCAAGAATCGTTCTGAACGGCGACGATATTACCTCGGCGATCCGGGAGCCGGAGATTGCCGGGGCCGCCTCGCGCGTTGCCGCGATTGGAGCCGTTCGCCGCGCGTTGGTGGCGAAGCAACGGACCTACAGCGAAACGTCGTCCATTGTCATGGAGGGCCGGGACATCGGTACCGCTGTGTTTCCGCGGGCGGACGTTAAAGTGTTTTTGGACGCCAGCGCAGAGGAGCGCGCACGCCGCCGTCATACCCAATCCGGCGGTGATGCAGCGGCAGTCTCCCGCGAGCTATCCGAGCGGGATGAGCGAGACCGCGATCGCGCGGAATCTCCGCTTGTGCAAGCACCGGATGCGACGTACGTGGATTCCGACGGACGTTCCGAAGATGAGGTGACGGAAATCATCCTCAAGATCATTCGGGACAAGACCTCGAATGGAAAGGAAGTTCATCGTTGAAAGACTTGCTTCTGATGAAGTTCGGCGGAACCAGCATGGGTTCGGCCGGGCGGATGCAGGCAGCCGGGAAGATTCTGGCTGATGCTGCCGCGAAGCAGCCTGTTGCCGCAGTTGTTTCGGCAATGTCGAAGGTGACAGACACTTTGCTCGAAACGCTCCGGCATGCCGAGGGCGGCGATTTGGCCGGGACGGAAGCAAATCTGAAGCAACTGGAGGACCGGCACGTTTCCACGGCGCAGGAACTGTTGCCGGAAGCAAGATCGGAAACCGCCATCCATGACATCCGGGCATTGATCGAAGAGGCAAGGCGCATTTCCCGGGGCATACAGATGCTGGGCGAACGTCCACCGCGTTCGGTTGACGAAGCCGTTGCTCTCGGCGAGCGCTTAAGCGCCGCGTTGATGGCCGATCATCTCGAAGCCATCGGTATTCCCTCACTGGCGATCAATGCCCGAGATGTCATTGTCACGGATGGAGTATTCGGAAATGCCACTCCGCTGATGGAGCCGACGCGTGAGCGAGCGGCGGCCGTTCTGGGCCCATTGCTGGAACGGGGCATTGTGCCGGTAATTACCGGCT
Source organism: uncultured Solibacteraceae bacterium (assembly GCA_964441675.1). Taxonomy (GTDB): domain Bacteria; phylum Acidobacteriota; class Terriglobia; order Bryobacterales; family Bryobacteraceae; genus JAPKYZ01. The sequence continues at coordinate 11,283 of CAYTVP010000070.1, forward strand.
TTAATGGCGCGACCATTGATGGACGGCCCACGACACTTGGCCGCGGCGGGTCAGACTTTTCGGCTTCCATTCTCGCCGGGGCTCTCGATGCCTCCGAGTTGTGGATCTGGACTGACGTGGACGGCATCATGTCGGCCGACCCCCGGCTGGTACAAGACGCCAAAGTGCTGAAGGCGATTACGTATCACGAGGCTGCGGAGCTGGCATACAACGGCGCAAAGGTGTTGCATCCGCGAACGCTGGCGCCGCTGATGTCTAAGAAGATTCCCATTTGGAGTAAGAACAGTTTCCGCCCGGAAGTTCCCGGGACGCGAATTGTTCCGTCTCTCGAAGAGCGCAGCGGCCCGAAAGCGGTGACGTCGATGGTGAACGTGGCACTGGTTTCGATCGAGCCGGTCAGCAGCGAGATCAACCGGACGCTCGTTCTGGGCCGCGCCATGGAAGCCATCGCCCAGAAGGGCGTGGAAGTGTTGACATTTCTGAGTTCCAGCTACCAGCAGAGTTTCTGTTTCCTGATCCGGAAAGAGGAACTGCCGGCATCCCTCGCGGCGCTCGAAGCTGCTCTCTCGCTCGAATTCGCGCACGGTTATTTGAGGGCGCCGGGAGTCGATGAAGACGTCGCTCTACTAGCCGTGGTGGGCGAGGGAATGAAGGGGCATCCTGGTTTGGCCGGCCGGATTTTCAGCGCGATTTCCCGGGAGAACATCAACATCATCGCGATCGCGCAGGGACCAAGCGAACTGACGATCGGAATTGTTGTCAGGCGGGATGGTCTGGAACGAGCTGTACAGGCCATCCACACCGAATGCGGAATGGGATCGTAGAACGGCGAAGAATTCAAATACGGTAATTGATCGGCCTTGTCTGCGCCAATCGTTATTACCGGGATAGTTATTGATCGTCGCTTTTTTCGGTGATGACTCGGACGGTTACCGGTACCGGGCGAGTGATGGTATCGAGAATGGGCGAGAACCGTGTCAGTTCCTGAAGTTTTGCCGCCTCTTCTTCGGTTTTGACGCGGAACGTGACGCGTAGCGTCTGATAGCCCTTGGGAACCTCGGAACTGAGTCCCAAAAAGCCGCGCAAATCCAGATCGCCCTCCAGCTCCGACTCAACCGTATCCAGCGTGATTCCATTGGCGGCCGCATGATACGCCATGGAGGTTGTCATACAGGCAGCCAGGGCGTGCAACAGGAACTCGGCAGGATTGGCGGCGTTGTCCTTTCCGAGCAATACCTCAGGCTCGTCGGCGTCCATAACGAATGATTGCTTCCGGCTGGCATCTTCCGAGCCCGCGCCATAGAATCCGGAGACTGTGG
>CAYTVP010000070.1:12611-14661 GCA_964441675.1 uncultured Solibacteraceae bacterium
CAATGGAATGTCGAAACAGGACAAGAAATTGCCGGCCTGGTTTTAAAACATCCGCAAGCGGTGAATGCACTCGCCATTGATCCGCAGGGCCGCTTCGTTGTTTCAGCCTGTGCCGATAATATTTCGCGGGTCTGGTCGATCGCCGAGGCCAAGCAACTCGGCAAATTTGAAACTGCCGAAGCTCAAATCACTTCAGTTGCCGTTTCACCCAATGGCCGTACGGTTGTGACCGCCGGCGATCCAGTTGTTCCGGGCACGGAAGCAGAAGGCTGCTAGTTCCGGCGTTTCCTGAATAGCTTTTACGGTGGCATTTAACTTCTCGATATCGACGCCGTTGATGGCGCGGACAGTTGCTGTTTGCATGGTGTATTCTCCTTGGTTTCGATTCAGCCTTGTCGTGTTTGACCGGCTTTCACTTATTCACGTGCAAACGGCGGCTGCGAGAGGTCATCCCCTGTAGATTTTTTTCATAAGAGAGTCAAAAACGTGCCGGAGAGTGATGTTACGGGGAACGTTTCGTAGCAACTATTGGCTTGCAGTCCCGCGACTTTTCCCTGACTGACTTGCGTTTCGGGGGAACAATCAGGCATACTTGCCAGTTCCCATCGGAAGGTCAATGAGGGTTCGGGTTCTCTATCACGATCATTGTTTCGACGGCGCGGCGTCTGCTGCGCTGTTCAGCCGTTTCATTGAGGCAAAATTCTATTCAGGGGCGGAGTTCGTCTATACGGGAATGGTTCACACGGCGGATCAGCTGTTCAGCGATTCGCTGTTCGATGGCGACGTAAACGCGATCGTGGACTTCAAGTATTCCAGCAATCCGAAGCTGACCTGGTGGTTCGATCATCACCAGAGCGCCTTTCTGACCCCCGAGGACGCCCAGCACTATCATGAGGGCGACAAAACGTTCAAGTTTTTCGACCCGAATTATCGGTCCTGCACAAAGTTTATTGCCGATACCGCTGCCAGACGGTTTGGATACACGGCTACCGATCTCTCGGAGCTGATTCATTGGGCCGACATCATCGATGGGGCGTTGTACAAGTCGCCGGAGGAAGCGGTCAGCCTGGAATCGCCTGCCACGAAGCTGGTGCTGGTGATTGAAGCTGCGAAAGGGTCCAACGTCGTCCAGAAGATCATTCGCATGATGCAGCGCGAGCCCCTGGAGCGCATTCTGGAGGACCCGGAGATCTCCCGCCTTTTCTCACCGCTTTACGATCGGCATTTACAATCGATCGATATCATCCGGCGGCAGGCTGGTTTCTCTTCCGGTGTCATATTCTTCGATCTTGTTGGGGAAGGCATTGAGGGATACAACAAGTTCATCCCGTACTATCTTTTTCCGGATTCGACGTACACGGTTTCGGTAAGCAAATCCACGTTCCGCACAAAGGTCAGCGTCGGTTCCAGTCCCTGGGCTCGCGGGGAGCTGAAGCACAACCTGGCTACAATCTGCGAACGGTACGGCGGCGGCGGCCACCCGCGAGTCGGCGCGATCAGTTTCCCACCGGGAGCCATCGAGCCCGCGCGGCAGGCTGCAAGGGAGATCGTGGCCGAGCTGCAGAGCTAGCGCGTTAATCGCCGCAGCGCTCAATATCGACCAAGCAGCTGTAGAAAACGGGTCCGCCGCCGATATCGGTAAGCTTGTCCGACGTCAGCACATTGACTGTTTGACGGTCCTCCGCCAACTTGCCCCACCGAACGGACGGAACCCGGATCACCCCCGTGCGAACGATGGGCCGGACGCGTGCCTTCAGCAGTACGCTTCCACGATCGTTAAACACGCGGACGCGATCTCCGGTCGTAATCTCCCGCGGCGAAGCGTCTTCCGGGTGAACATAGACAACGGCGGTATCGGCGTCCACTTCCGGCCGATAACCGAAGCTTGAGTTCATGCTGTCATCATTTTTCGAGCTCACCATCTCGAGAGGGTAGCGGCTTCGCTCTCCGAACCGGGATTCGACCGGCGGGGTGTATTGCAACGCGACGGCATCGAACTTGCATTTGCCGGATGGCGTGCCGAACCCTCCGGCCGCAAACGGGAGAAATG
>CAYTVP010000071.1:0-4347 GCA_964441675.1 uncultured Solibacteraceae bacterium
GCCTGCTCATTGTGCTCGTGAAGGCTAATGGTCGGCGTACGGATGCCGTAGTGATCGAACAGCTTGCGAGTCTGCCGGGTATCCTCGCAGGCCACCACGTCGCACTCGCCGAGGATCCGCACCGCGCGATAGCTGATGTCTTCAAGGTTGCCGATAGGCGTAGCGATAATGAATAGAGTCCCGGGCAAGTCCCAAGCATATAACCGCACGCAGGAAAGGACTTAATTGGACGAGAATACCCATTATGTTTGGCAGCCGGAGGGGAGTGACCGGGCCGTAAAGCTCTCCTTCGAAGTGCTCGATGAGATCCTCAATGACGTTTTGCGGGGCTTTGGGGCGGTTCCGCGGCGCGGGGCGGAGGTAGGCGGGATTCTTCTAGGGAGGACAGCCGGAACGTCCATCGAGATCGATGGCTTCGACGCTGTTCCCTGCGACTACCGTCTCGGACCTTCCTATCACTTTACCGAGACGGATGATCAGCGTTTTGATGCCGCAGTGGCGCGCCATGCCGAGGGGCACGGCTTGGCCCCGGTCGGATTCTATCGGAGCGACACGCGGCAGGATTTGGCGCTTGATGAGGAAGATCGCAAACTGATGGAGCGCTGGTTCCCGGACCCGTCCGCGGTCGTGCTGCTGATCCGCCCGTATGCCACCAAGGTGAGTCGCGCAGGCTTTTTCTATCGAACCGAGGGTGCCTTTCCGGGAGAAACGCCCCTGGATTTTCCGTTTTCACGCAAGCTGCTCGGCGGGGGTGCGCGGCCGAGATCGCCCGAGGTGGACGAAAGACCGGACGGCGGTGGACAGCCTGACCCTTTGTCGAAGTTAGCGGTAGTCCCTCCCCGGCAATCGGGAACACCCCCCGGGGAGCATTCGCCCCAACGGGCCGCTCCCGTTCCCGTAGCGAAGAAGGATCGGGCCGCCTGGGCCTCGGCAGTCGCCTTATCGGTTGCCCTGGGCTGGGGCGGCGGGTACTTTACTGCCAGCAAATCGCTGACCCGTCCCGATCCTGCAGCATATCGCCTGGGATTTACGGTCTCTCCCCGCCTCAACGATCTAAGTCTGGTGTGGGATGGCGCGTCACCTGCGATTCAAACCGCCACGGGCGGACAATTGCATATCCGCGAAGGCGGTCAATCGAAGACTGTTCCGTTAGATCTGGAGCAATTGCGGGGCGGAACCGTCGTCTACCGGAACGTCAGCGGATCCGTGCACTTTGAGTTGGAAGTGGAACAGGCCTCTGGCGCCACGGTCCGCGAGGTTCGCGAGTTTATGCAGCCTCGCGCTTCGACCGGGTTCCCATAGCCATTGCCGCAACTTCGATCCGGAAGTCATCCTGGCCGTTGTCGCCCGGGCGGGCATCCAGCGTTACGCGTGCTCCCGGCCGCACTGCTCCCCGCGTTAGCATGGCCGCAACCGGCTGCAGCAGATGGCGATGTAACGTCCGCTTCAATTCCCGCGCGCCGTAAACCAGACTGACACCACGCTCGATTGCGAGCTTGCGCCCGGCCGGCGACACGGCGATCGTGAAACATGCGGGGCCCAACCGGCGGTTGATATGCTTCTGCAGATCTTCAATCTGTAGATCGAGAATCTGCTCCAGCGCGCCCTTGGTCAAAGGATGATACGTCACGGACGCATCGATCCGGTTGACAAACTCCGGCGAAAATTTCCTCCGAACTGCCCGTAGAGCGATCGATTCGAGGCCCGGTTGCGTAGTGCCCGGCAGTTCAGTGCCTTTCGCGAATCCGAACCCGGGCTGGAGGCTTCTTGCCATTTCCTGAGCTCCGAGATTGCTCGTGAAAAACACCAGCGATCGTGAGAAGTCGACGGTCGTGTTGTCGCCCAGCCGGAGCGTCGCTTTATCCAGAACGCCCAGCAGCAGCCGGGATAGGGAAGCAGCCGCCTTTTCGATCTCATCGAACAGAACAATCGAGAGGCCGCAGTCAGGAGTCGTCGCCGCCGTCAGCCGTTGCTGAGACAGCATGGGAGGCGTTTCCCGATGGCCGAGATATCCGGGCGGCGCTCCAATCAGCTTGGCCACCTCGTGCTCCATTTGAAACTCTCCGCAGTCCACTCGAACCACATTTCGGTGGCTGCCGTGAAGCACTTCAGCAAGCGCCTCCACGGTTCGCGTCTTTCCGGTACCGGTGGGACCGAGCAGCAGGAAAACGCCTGCGGGCCGGCCTTCCGGTGCAAGCCCTGCCTGGAACATCTCCACGAATGGCAGAATGGCTTGAATGGCGTCGGGTTGGCCGACAATCTTCTGAGCGAGCTGTGCGGCCAGCGAACGCGGGCAAGCGGTCAGCTTACGGGTTTTTGCCGGGGGTTTGGTCGATTGAGCCACTGTAGCGGCCCGAGTGTACTCTTCGGGCGAACCCGGCAATCGACGGCCGGCCGACAGGCAACCAAGCGCTGATGTCTGGCAACTACTTGTGGCTCTAGCGGTTCCAAATCCCGGTGGCGTTTTAAAATTCTCGAAAACGCCTTGTGACCGAAATTTGGAGATGGTGGGATCTTATTTGTGCCGATACGTGATGCGGCCCTTAGTCAGGTCGTACGGTGACATTTCTAAAGTCACCTTGTCACCGGCGAGGACACGAATGCGGTTTCGCCGGAGCTTTCCGGCGAGGTGCGCAAGCACCAACCGCTCAACGTCCTGATCCAGTTGGACACTGAACAGGCCGCTGGGAAATTTCTCGACGACCGTGCCAGTAACTTCGATCGAATCTTCTTTGCTCATCCGCCTCCAGGGATAGAAATGAAATGCGAGCTTTCAAGCCGCAACTTCAGCCTCAGTATATCTTGCGTTAAACTGCTTCGGGGATTATTGCGCAGGCGATGACGGGCTCTCCGGTCCAAGGCAAAGCCGTGCTGGTGACCGGCGCGGGGCGAGGAATAGGCAAACGGCTGGCGATCGGTTTTGCCGCCGAAGGCGCTCATGTCGGCCTGCTGGCCCGCAGCAAAGCGCAGTTGGACGTCACTCATCTCGAGATTCAACACGCTGGAGGATCGTCTGCGCGATACGTTGGCGACGTCCGCGATCGGGAGTTTGTTCGCGAAGCGGTGAATCGCATGAGCGTACAATATGGCCGCCCGGTGGAGATTCTCATCTGTGCAGCCGCCGTGCAAGGCCCGATCGGGCCGATGTGGCAGGTGGACCCGGTTCATTGGTTAGAAACCATCGATATTAACTTCAAAGGCGTCTTCAACGCGGTCCGGGCGGTGGTACCGGGAATGATTGCCGCCCGCTCCGGCAAGATCATTGCATTGACCGGCGGCGGAGCCTCGCGGCCCCGGCCATACTTCACGGCATATTCAGCGGCCAAGGCGGCGATTGCCCGCTTTGTCGAGTCGATGGCGGAGGAAGTCCAGGAGCACAATATTCAGGTCAATTGCCTGTCCCCCGGCGGCACATACACAGTGATGACCGACGAGATTCTGCGCGCTGGGGAACGCGCCGGCTGGCGCGATCTCGAAAATGCCCGCGAGATCCGCCTTACGGGTGGAGTGCCTCCGGAAAAGCAATTGAAGCTCGCGTTGTTTCTTGCTTCTCCGCGCTCAAATCACATCACCGGCCGCTTGCTGAATGTGCACGACGATTGGGAGCGCTTGGCGGACGCCACCCTCAGCTCCGAATCGTACACGTTGCGCCGCCTGCAGAAAGGATAAAATGAGCGCGACGATGATTCGCGCTTTCTTTGCTCTTATCCTGGCGGGATCGCTGACCCTCACCGCACAACAGCCGCGGAAAAAGAAACTACTGGCTATCGGTGCTGTTAAGGGATTCCAGCACGACGCCACGTCGCACGGGCTGGCCACCATCTGGAAACTGGGGCAGGAATCTGGTGTGTATGACACCTACATACGCACCGATACCCAGTTGCTGACAAAGAAAAAATTAACCGGCAACGCCAAGAATCTCGATTATTTCGATGCGGTGCTGTTCTACACCACCGGCGAACTCGACATGGACGACGAGCAGAAAGCCGACTTCATGAAGTTCATCAAAGAGGACGGAAAAGGTTTTATCGGCGTTCACTCCGCGATCGACACGTTCTATCAGTGGCCGGAATTTGGCGAGATGGTGGGCGGCTACTTCGACTTGCATCCCTGGAATCAATTCCAGGCGCCGATCGTAGTGGAAGACTCCGATTTTCCCGCAATGAAGCACTTTCCGAAGAGCTTCGTCGTGATGGACGAAATTTACCAGGTGAAAAACTATTCGCGCGACAAGGTTCGTGTCCTCGCCCGCCTGGACGAATCGAAAATCGACCTGAACCACAAAGGCGTCAAGCGCACGGATAGAGATTTCGCGGTCGCCTGGGCCAAGATGTACGGCAAAGGCCG
>CAYTVP010000071.1:4447-14579 GCA_964441675.1 uncultured Solibacteraceae bacterium
ACGGCGTTCAGGCCGCCAAAGGCAAAAGAATTCGACAACGCAGCTTTCGCATGCTGCTCGCGCGATTGATGGACGATGATGTCGCCGGGACACTCCGGGTCGTGTTCGGTAAAGTTCGCTGTCGGCGGCAGTATGCCGTGATACAGGGCCAGCGCCGTCGCCGCGGCTTCGATCGCCCCCGCGCCGCCAAGCATATGCCCGTGCATCGATTTCGTGGACGAAATCGCCGGCTTGTGCGATCCGAACACTTCCTGGATGGCCGAGCATTCCACCCGGTCGTTTGTCGTGGTGGCGGTGCCGTGAGCATTGATGTAGCCGATGGCATCCGCCGCAAGCTCAGCATCCGCGAGAGCCGCTCGCATGGCGCGTACGGCCCCTTCCCCGGAGGGCTGCGTCAAATGATGAGCGTCGCTTGACATTCCGAAGCCGGCCACCTCTGCGTAGATCACGGCGCCGCGGGCGCGGGCCGCTTCCATAGGTTCGAGAACCAGCATGGCGGCTCCCTCGCCAAGGATCATGCCGGTGCGATCGCGCGAGAAAGGGCGGCAGGTATCGCTCGAAACGACGCGCATCGCCTCCCACGCCCGCAAAATACCCAGCGTGAAGGTCGTATCCGCCCCGCCTGCAATCGCTGCCGGAGCCTGACCATTGCGCACCAGCCAAAACGCGTGCCCGAGCGCATGATTGGACGACGAGCAGGCGGTAGCCAGCGTGAATGACGGGCCGCGGAATCCCCAGCGTGCGGAAATCAGGCTTGCCGGAGCATTTTCCATGATGCGGGGGATGATCAGCGGGTTAAAACGCGTGCGAGCTTCCGAATAAAGCTGCCGGTAGCTGTCATCTTCCGTATGATTACCACCCAGGCAGGATCCGGTCACAACCGCCACATTCTCGTCGGGAGCAAGATCCGCATCTCCTATGGCCTGCTCCGCCGCTGCCGCCGCCATTAGCGCGAACCGGTCGTACAGTGACGCGGTCTTGGCGTCGCCCCATTCGAAACCCGCGACTTCGGCGCCATTGTGAAACTTCAAGCAGCTGGTATCGATGCCGGAAATCGGACCGATGCCGGGCCGCCCTTCGGTCAGCGCCTTCCAGAAAACATCCCGAGTGACGCCGATGGCGCTCACGACGCCGATTCCGGTAATCGCAACCCGCCTCATTTTTTGGCGGCAAGCAATTGGCGGACGCCGCTGATCACATCCGGCACCGAACGAATCTTTTTTGCCTCCTCGTCGGGGATCGAAATGTCGAACTCCTGCTCCAGGGCAAACAGAATCTGAATGCCGTCCAACGAGTCTACGCCGATGGCTTCAAACGCTGCGTCAGGCAATATCTCCTCGACCGGTTTGTGAGTCGCGGCCGCGATTGTTTCGACTACCCGGCGGTCGATTTCGTCGTTGGACATAGCAGTTCGGTCACTGTGACAAATTCGAACCCGCGGTTCAATAGCTCCGGAAGAATGATCCGCACGGCCTCGATTGTCTCTCCGATATCGGGATTCGGGTTGACGTCCCGCCCGTCGTGCAAACAGATGTTGGCGTCCGCCCCGGCCTTCCTGAGGATGCGATCCGCCACGGCGCGGGCACGCAATTTCCAGTCGTTTCCAATCACGGTCCATCTAACCGGCTGCAGTTCGGCGTCCCGCAAAGCACGCCTCAATCCAAGAGCGGGATATCCGTATGGGGCACGAAATAACGAAGGTGCGGCGATACCCGCAGCCACTATGGATTCCTGCGCCGCGGCGATTTCACGGCGAATCCCGGCAGGCGTCCGGAAACAGAGATAGGGATGCGTATCGGTGTGGTTGCCGATTTCGTGCCGTGACGCGACAGCGCGGGCAATATCCGGATGACGCCGCACATGCACTCCGCATTGAAAGAATGTTGCACGAACGGAATACTCCTCAAGCACGCGCAGAAGAGTTAGTGTCTGCGGATGCGGTCCGTCGTCAAATGTCAGTGATGCTCGGGGCCGGCCCACTGTACGCTATGGTCGCTCGAAACTGCCCATTCCCCAGCGGGCGACTCCAGTTTGAAGCGCGACCAGGGTCCGGGAATCCAACGGTACTTCTCAATTACGTCTTCGTTGACGGTGACCCCCAGCCCGGGAGAACGCGGCACGACAAGCTCTCCTCGCTCAATTGCCAGCGGCTCCGTCAGTATCTCGTTGGCTAGCGGGAATGGATACATCACCGGCACGCCGTCCTGGCGGTAGATAGGATGCTCCAGCCACTCCACCACCTCTTCCGGCCAGCAGATTCCGGCATGTGCGGCGGTAACGACCTCCAGATCCGTACCCCAACTGTGGAAGGCAAACCGCAGCTGGCGCGCCTCGATCTCAGAAAATAGCTTTTTCCCCGTTGGATACCCGCCCTGGCAGACGAGGTCGGCCTGTACGTAATCGACGCAATCGTTCTCGATCAGGTCGAAAAAGGAATCATCATCGTGTTCATGCTCGCCGGAGGCAATCGGAACCTCCGATGACGATCTGAGTTGGCGGTATCGTTCATGATCGTCCGGCGGCAGCGGCTCCTCAAGCCAGGTGATATCAAACCGGGCAAGATCGCGACACATTTCCGCTACGACTTCCGGAGAATAGCTTTTATCTCCCATCCGCCACCATGTATGTGCGTCCACCATCAGCCCGAAATCGGGCCCCGTGCGCTTCCGCAGCAATTCCACCGTCCGGAGGTCCGCATCGGGCCCCAATCCGGGCCGCATTTTGTACGCGGAATATCCCAGTTCCTGAACGGCCGCGGCTTCCTCGGCATACGCTTCCGGAGACATGTACATGCCTGCGGAGCCATACAGCTTAATCCTGTCGCGTACTCGCCCTCCCAACAGCTCGGAGATCGGTAGCCCTTTTGCCTGCCCCACAATGTCGTACAACGCTACTTCCACCGCGCAATAGACTTTACGGGCTTCCGGATCATTGGGAAATGCTTCCAGGAACTTCACCCGGAGCGCATCCGGATCGCCCAGCGCATGATTCTCCAAAAATGGGGCGATTTGATCCTGGACACAGCGATGCGCTTTCTCGCTCCCTAGCCCAGGCGCCCATCCGACGAGCTTCTGATCCGTTTTGACACGAATCAACATCGCATCGCGTTTCAGAATAGTCCGCTCGCCTCCGTAGTAGGTCAATTTCACGGGCTCCGGGAGCTGATAGGAGAGCAGAAAGGACTCCACATTTGCAATACGCATTCGGCGAGCCCCAGTGTATCGATTTCGGACGGGTGGAGAAAAGGTCGGCCGGGGAGGGTGCTCCCCGGCCGAGGAGGGTTGCCGCCAGCAGTAACTTCAGAAGTTGCCGCAGGCGGCTCTCTGGAGGATTTCGAGCAGTTTATCCAAGCAGACCGCCATGTCCCAGGCACGCGATCTCCCAGCCGGAGACACGATACCGTGCCAGCAAAGGCGGCAGGATCATATCGACTACGTTCGGCTTAGCCGACCGGAAGCAGCCCGGCGCGGCGACGATCGGAGTGTCGTCCAGGTAGCCGAGGAGGAGAAGATTTCCAGGCTCGACGGGAGCGAGAAAGCGCTCGATATGGCAGCCAAGCTTGGTCATGGCGCGCCCCACGGCATCCTCTGGTCCTGCCGGGGCGGTAGTGGAAGCCACCAGGATCGCCGTAGGTTGATTGCGCAGCAGGCTTTCCAGCCCTCGGGCCACGGACGCCTCGTCCTCGCAAACCGACATCGACAGGTGATTCGCCAGACCGAAACGTTCCAGGCGCTGCCGCATCACGCTCTCAAAAAGCTGCCTGGGCCGGTCGGCGCACAAAGGATCCGAATAGAGCACTCCCACACTCGGCCGTCGAACCGGCCGCGCCTGCAGAATCGGGCCGCGCTCCTGGAGGATCGATACCACCGTTTCGAGCTGGTCCTGCGCCACGGCGAACGGAGTACTCTTCACTGTGGCAATTCTCGTCCCCGCAAGCGCATAGTTGAAGTTCGGAAGCGTTGCAATAACGATGCTGGACGTACAGTTGATCTGTTTCAGCAGTTCGTCGTCCACCAGCACGCAGCAATCTTCGGTGGCGACAAGATTGGCACGTCCGCCGGCGACGAGTTTTATCTCAAGAGCACCACAGCCGATCTGTGAGGCGATCTGGGCAACGGCGTCGTCTTCCCCCACTTCCCCTTCTTCAAGCTCCGTAACCCACACATGGTCCATGCCTTCAGTCTCGAGAAGACGAACATCCTCCTCCCGCAACATGTGGCCCTTCGCAAGTAACTTCTTTCCGCCAGGCCGAAAAATCGTGCAGCAGAGAACTCTGCCCATCGACTCGCGAATATCAACGGTCTGAGGTTTCATGGTCGCTCCCGATATACCGCCTTTTCTTCCAACTTGCCGGTCTGGTTAACCAACGATCGTCAAAAAGTCTAAACGGATTTTATATCTAATAGAGCTACTGGTACCCGATTTCTCTCTCAGAAAGTGAATTTTAACCAAAGATTGATCTAATATTTCTGCAAGTTTGAGTATTTGTTGGGTTAACGATGTATCAATCAAAGTGCGGAGGGGTAGGTTATTTAGTAACAGAAGGGTACGGATCTAGTACGTTAGTACTAATATCGTAGCCTAATACCGGCAAAACGTCCGAATACGACGCCGGCAGGACGGCGCGTTCACCCAAACTCTTCACCATGGCGATCTCATCGCAGGCGCGAAACTTGGGGCACTTCAGGCAGTCTTTCCAGGCCTTCAGCGGCAATTCCGCACGGTCGACGATTCGAAATCCCATTTTCTGGAAGAACTCATCGACATAGGTGAACGCGAACAGCGACCCGATACCGAATTCGCGGGCTTCGCGTTCAAGCGATTCGACAATGGTTCGCCCGGCGCCCTGACCCTTTCCGTCCGGCTGGACCGCCAGCGACCGGACCTCAGCCGATTGAGGCGTGTAGATATGCAATGCGCCGCAGCCCGCAAAAATTTTCCCCGAAAAGGCCACGCTGAAGTCGCGAATCGCTTCCGCAAGCTCGAACTCTGTGCGGGGAAGCATAATGCCCTGGGCGGCGTACGAGTTCACCAGCGAGGCAATTGCCGGAATGTCGGCAAGTACCGCCTTGCGAACCGTCAGTTGACCCGGGGCGCTTTCAGGCATGAACGCGGGTTCCTATGCCGGTTCCTTCCAACACATCAGATAATGTGCCGGGCCGGCCTCCGGGTGCAATGATGACGCTTGCCACGTTCTGCCGCAACGCGGATATCGCTGCATTCAGCTTGGCCTGCATTCCTCCGGTGGCCACTCCCGTGCAGATCAACTCCTCGCAGGCATCCATAGTCAGCGCCGGAGCTGTAGCTCCGTCCGCGCCGCGGACACCATCGACGTCGGTCAGAAAAACAAGAGATTCCGCTCCAAACGATGCCGCGCAGGCCACGGCCATCTGATCGGCGTTGACGTTGTAGATTTCTCCGTTGGCCCCTCCGGCGACGCATGCCACTACTGGCAAATATCCGCCGTCTGTGAGATACAGGAGCAGGGACGCGTCGGCTCCGGTGATCTTCCCCACCGCGCCGAGACGCGGATCCATGGGAACGGCAACTGCGATGCCGGCATCGATTCCGGTTAGCCCGACAGCCCGGCTCCCGGCGGCGACCAGGCTGGCGACAAGCTGGTGATTCACACTGCCGGCAAAAACCTTCAGCAACGCGTCGACAACTTCCGGCGTCGTCACGCGCAGCCCGTCGACAAACTGCGATTCGACACCTCGCTCCGCCAGAAAGCGAGTCATCTGCTTGCCGCCGCCGTGGACAACGGCAACTTGATGCTCGCGCGCGATTGCCGCGATTTCGCGCGATAGCCGTGTCCGGGATGCCTCCTCGTCAAGGAGAGTTCCACCGAGCTTAACTACGATTCGCACGCGTCCAGGCCCATAAAGTGATCGAAGCCGAAAATCAGGTTCAGATTCTGAATTGCCTGGCCTGCCGCGCCTTTCCCCAAATTGTCAATGACGCTCACAACGATGGCCCGGCCGGTCTGCGGATCTACCTTCACTCCGATGTCGCAGTAATTGGTGCGGACGTTGGATTGTATGTCCGGCAGCATTCCGGGTTCATACAAGCGAATACTCGGAAATGCGGAATAGTGGCTTTCGTAGATGTTGAGGATCTCTTCGGCTGAGCCGGCCGTGGTCCGGAAGTAGATAGTCTCGAGAATCCCCCGGTCAATGGGGAGCAGCTGCGCGGTAAAGGCGAATTCGCGTTCCTCAAGTCCGGAATTCATTAAGACTTCCGGCACATGCCTGTGGTCAAAGACTGAATAAACCGAGAAGTTTTCCGTTACCTCGCAAAAGCTGGTTTTGAGAGACGGTTTTCGCCCGGCGCCGCTAACGCCGGACTTGGCATCGCAAATAACGCCGGCACTTCGATCGATGATCCCGGCTGCTACGAGCGGCCGGAGCGCCAGATTGGCGGCGGTGGGATAACACCCCGGATTGGATACCAGCCGCGCATCGCGGATGCGATCCGCGTAGAACTCGGGCAGGCCGTACACCGCTTCCGCCAGCAGCCCGGCGGCGGTATGAGGCTCCTTGTACCAACGCTCGAAACGCTCAGCGGTTTCCAGGCGAAACGCCCCGCTGAGATCGATCACCTTCAGTCCGGCTTCGAGCAGCGCCGGTGTCAGTTCCATCGAAACATCGGCCGGCGTGGCGAGCAGCACCGCGGCCAACCCCTCCTGTTTTGCCGCTTCCGCCGTGCAGGCGATTCGCTTCGGCAGCTTGGAATTCCGGGGCGTAGGCCGGCCGGTGGCGTCGGACCGATGCTCCATCAGGACTGGTTGAAAACGCGAATGCCGGTGAAGGATCCCAGTAGCTTCGGCGCCGCTGTAGCCCCGAAAGCCGACGATGCCGACGGGGATCGGATATTTATTCATCTACATGAATAAATATACCATTAGCTCTGTTGCTCGTTCACCGAACGGTCCGCCAGCTCGCCCAGAAATGGAAGCTTGATGAATTTTCCCTGGCTGGTTTGAATCAACATGTAAATCCAGGTGACGACCACCGCGATCTTTATCGGACTGGTAATCCACCGCAGCTCCCGGGAGTGAAATGCAAAATTGTCGGACAAAAGGTCGACAAGGAGCCAGGTGACGAACAGGTACAGTCCCTGAAAAGCATGAAACCGGACGTTCCGCTCCTTCCGGAACCGGTTGGCCGCAAGCACCAAAAGACCGGCAATCCACCCAACGAATGGTATGTAGCAGAATGTAGACACATTTCGCGACGAAGCGTTTGCGAAAACAGAATCCTGCCAGGGACCGGAGCGTGGGGGAGGACCGGCAACGGGCTGCGCCGCGCCACAGCGCCCGCAGAACCGGTCAGTGGTCGAAACCTCGTTGCCGCAACTCGGACAGTAAGCCATGTAGCGAATCTCACCCGATGATACGATGTCAACCCGTTTTCAGTTCCGTGATACGATTCCCGCAATGATGGGCAAGGCAGTCTTTTTCATTTTCCTGGCCGCCGCTTTCTTGGCGGACGATGCTCGGGCCAAGTCTTTGGATATCTACTTCATCGATGTAGAGGGGGGCCAATCTACTTTGATTGTCACTCCCTCAAAGCAATCGATGCTGGTGGATTGCGGGTGGCCGGGGTTCAACGGGCGGGACGGCGATAGGATTTTCCAGACTGCGAAGAAAGCCGGCCTCAAGCAGATCGACTACATGCTGGTGACTCACTATCACACCGACCACGTCGGTGGTCTCGAGCAGCTGGTCGATCGGATCAAAGTTGGCACAATGATCGTTCACGGCCCGAATACCGAGTCCGGGAAACAGGCCGATGTGATGACCGGCGTATACCAACGCGCCCTGAAAGCGTCAGGCGCGAAGGAGATGGTCGTCAAGGCCGGCGACAGCATCCCGCTGAAGGGCCTGGATGTCAAAGTTGTTGCCGCCCGCGGCGAGCAGATCACGACGGCGCTCCCTGGAGCCGGAGAACCCAACGCCGCCTGCGCAAATGTCGAACGGAGGAAGCCCGATCCCTCTGAGAACGCCCGGTCCATTGGTTTCCTCTTGACCTATGGCAAATTCCGCTTCCTGGACATGGCTGATCTCACATTCAACAAAGAAATGGATCTGGCGTGTCCCAACAACCTGATCGGCGAAGTGGACCTATATCTCACGAATCACCATGGCCTGGACGCGTCAAACGCGCTCCCGTTCGTTCATATGCTGAAGCCGCGAGTGGCTGTGATGAACAATGGCGCGCGCAAGGGCGGGTCCCCCGCCGCGATTCAGATCGTGCGGCAGTCGCCCGGTATCGAGGATCTGTGGCAGGTGCACTATTCGATCGCGGCCGGCAAGGAAGGCAACGTTCCCGACAGCTTCATCGCAAACGTGAATGAGAACGACGAGGGACTGGGGATTAAAGTATCCGCCGAATCGAACGGCAGCTTTGAGGTTTCCAATCAGCGCAACAAGTTTCGAAAGAAGTATGCGGTAAAAGGGAAATCGTAAATCGTACACTAGAGGCAATTGGTTCTTACCTCGCCGGTCTACTTTGTAGTTCTGGGCGCGCTCTTCCTGCTGTATTGGCCGCTGGCGCGCTGGGTTCAGGCTGGCTTCGCAGCCGGAGACCATGTGCACTTTTTCATCGAGCGGCGATAGCCCAACGAGTGAGACGACACTTACTAAATCCTCACCGCTGGGATATACTTGAATTTCATGTTTGTCCGGGTCCATCAGCATCATCATCGGCACGCTTCTGGTGTGTCCCGGCAGGCAAGTCTCTAAAGATTCCGAAATCAAATTTCGAAAGGGAGCCCGCCGGATAGCTCGGCGGGCTTTTTGTTTATGGATCTAGATTTTCAGAAACAGGACGGGTTAGTGACTGCTGTCATCCAGGACGATGCGTCGCTCCGCGTCCTGATGGTCGGCTTTATGAATGAGGAGGCGTTTCGCAAAACGGCGGAAACGGGAGTGGTAACGTTTTTCAGCCGTTCGCGGAATAAGCTTTGGGTGAAGGGGGAAACGTCCGGGCATAAGCTGCTGGTTCGGGATATCCGTACCGACTGCGACAAGGATGCTCTGTTGATACGCGTCGAAGCAATCGGTCCCGGCGTTTGTCACGAAGGATACGAAAGCTGCTTCTTCCGTTCGCTCGATACCGGCCACAACTGGCAAACAGTTGATGCAAAGGCATACGATTCTAACGCTGTTTACGGGCCACAGTCATGAAGAAGCTGAAACTGGGAATCCCCAAGGGGTCGCTCGAGACGGCCACTATCGACCTTTTCCGCCGTGCCGGCTTTACCATCACTACTTCATCGCGATCCTACTTTCCGTCAATCGATGATCCGGAGATCGAATGCATGCTGATCCGCGCTCAGGAAATGGCGCGCTATGTCGAAGATGGCGTGTTGGATGCGGGCCTCACCGGCTACGACTGGATCATGGAGACAGGGGCGCAGGTGGCGAAAATTAGCGACCTGGTCTATTCGAAACAAAGCTTTCGCAATGTTCGCTGGGTATTGGCCGTCCCGGAAAACTCCTCCATACAGAGCGTCAAAGATCTGGAAGGCAAAGTGGTCGCCACCGAACTGGTGAAGTTTACGGAACGCTACCTCGAAAGTCACGGCGTCAGGGCAAAAGTGGAGTTTTCCTGGGGTGCTACAGAGGTGAAGCCGCCGGAGTTGGCGGACGCGATTGTCGAGGTGACGGAAACCGGCAATTCCCTTCGGGCGAACAAGCTGCGGATTGTCGAAACCCTGCTCGAATCCAACCCGCAATTCATCGCCAACCGGGACGCCGTGCAGGATGATTGGAAACGCCAGAAGCTGGAAGATATCCGGATGCTTCTCGAGGGAGCGATCGCCGCGCTGGGGCGTGTCGGGCTGATGTTGAACGTCGAGAAACACAATCTGGATTTGGTCTTAACCCGGCTGGGCTCGCTAAAACATCCAACGATCTCACCCCTGGCAAATAGCGATTGGGTGGCCGTGAATACAATCCTGGACGAGGCAACCGTGCGGACCATCATTCCCCGGCTGAAAGAAGCGGGCGCGCAAGGCATCGTTGAATATCCACTCAACAAGATTGTGATGTAGTGATGCCTGCGATTCGAATTCTTCCCGCCTCTCAAGCGGATCACCTCCTCAAGCGCCGTGCCGTGCAAATGGAACG
>CAYTVP010000072.1:0-14527 GCA_964441675.1 uncultured Solibacteraceae bacterium
AGCGGAAAGCAGCCGGCAAGCGGCTGCTTTCCGCTTCGCCGTCAGATCCCCGGCTGCCTCGCGATACTTCTCCGCCAACCTCGATACCTGGGTTCGCAACTCCCGCGCACGATCCTCCGCCGTGGCCGCCTTACCCAGCAACTCGGCCACCTGCTCGCCGTAGGCAAGAATTTCTTCGATCGTCGCGCCGTACTTTCGCTTTAGCTTGTCGAGCGCGGCCAACCTGTCCTCCACCTGCTCCAGCCGCGAGGGATCGGCTTCAAGGCGATCCAGATAGTCGCGCACCGCATAAGCAGCTTCGGTGAGTGAGATCTCGGCTGCGCGCAGGGCCGCCAGGGTTTCTTCAAGGGCAGGGTCGATGCGGCAGATCTCCTCCACGCGCTTCAGCGCCCCCTTCAATCCGGCCAGGGCGGACTCCGGTAGATCGTACAGGGCTCCATATGCTTCGGCCGCGGCCAGGGAGAGCTTTGTCAGGTTTCCGAGCATCCGTTTTTCCTGATCGAGTACGGTATCCTCGCCAGCCTGCGGAGCGACCGATTCAATTTCTTTCTTTTGGAAAGCCCACAAATCCGCCAGCCGGAGCCGCTCCTGTTCTTCCTGCTCCAGCCGCGCCAGCTCCGCCTCGACACTCCGCCATTCCCGATACGCTTTTCCTGCTCCGGAAACGTCGTACTCTCCGAAGGAGTCCAGAATTGCGCGCTGGGCTGCTTCCTCAAAAAGCCGCTGCTGGTCATGCTGTCCGTGAATATCGCCAAGCCAGGGAGCTAGATCCCGGAGAACAGCGGCCGTCACCGGCCGTCCGTTCACGAACGCCCGCGATTTGCCGTTGGAGTGCACTTCGCGCTCCACAATCAATTCCCCGTCTTCGGCCTCCATTCCGATTTCGGCGGGAAGGCCGGCCACCTCAAAAATCCCGGAGATTCTTGCCCTTTGCGCGCCACTGCGAATTATGTCTGCCGATGCTCTGCCCCCGAACAGCAATCCAAGCGTATCGACGACAATGGATTTGCCGCTCCCGGTTTCTCCGGTCAGCAGGTTCAGTCCCTCCTGGAATCGAACTCGAAGCCGCTCGACTACCGCGTAATTTTCAACCAGAAGCTCGTATAGCACGTGTTCGAGATTGTAGGATGAAAGTTTAACCTGTTGCGGCCCGTCCGCCGCAGAACCTCAATAGGATCGGAATGTTTATTCAAATCTGGGAGTTAATCCAGCCAGACCGGCCACTCACCTTAACCGTCTTTCTCCTTCTTCTAGGCGCTTCGGTCTTTTCGTGGGCTGTTGCATTCTCGAAGCTTGGACGGCTGCGGAAGCTCCGTAGGTCGAATCTGCAGTTCCTCCGCGCGTTTCGAAAGGCAACCGAGTTTGAGCAACTGTCGCTTGCAAGCGAGCAGTACCGGGGCGCGCCGCTGGTCACGGTGTTTGATTATGGCTACGCCGAGCTGGACAGGCAAGTGAAATCCAGGGGCACGGTTTTCAACAAGCTTTCGCTCGAGCGCAGTCTTCAGCTGGGCGTCAGCGAAGAAGTCGGCCGCCTGGAGCACAATCTCAACTGGCTGGCGACGGTTGCAACCGTAACTCCATTCATTGGTCTATTTGGTACCGTGTGGGGCATCATTGACGCCTTTAACGCGCTCTCGACGGCCGGCTCCGCCAGTCTGCGCGTAGTCGGCCCCGGCATCGCGGACGCGCTGGTGGCTACGGCAATGGGTCTCGGAGCAGCCGTTCCCGCGGCGGTCTTTTACAACTGGTTCGGCGCGCAGGTGCGGGAGATCGGTACGCGCCTGGATGATTTCTCGCTCGAGTTTCTCAATCTCACCGAGCGGGCGTTCGAGGACTGATGGCTTTTTCTTTTGGCAGATCGTCAGGCCGCGGACGTTTCCGGGAAACCGGACAACTGTCCGAGATCAATGTAGTGCCGCTGGTCGACGTCGTGCTCGTGCTCCTGATTATTTTCATGATCACCGCGCAGGCAATGGAGTTTGGACTGGAAATCGACGTTCCAGAGGTGCGTCAGTCCGAGAAAAGCGCCGAAGATCTGCCTGTCGTGAGCGTGACCCGAAACGGCGACATTTACCTCGCCGATAAGCCAGTCAACATCAATCAGCTGGGCGAGGCCATTCGCGAGCGGTACGGTAAGAATAGTGGCGCCGCTTATGTACGCGCAGCGAAAGCGACAACCTGGGAAGCGCTGGCGCAGGTTGTCTCGGCGCTGGGCGAAGCAAAAATCGAAGTACGCATGGTAACCCGGGCAGAAGAGAATCTCCGTCCGGGAAGACGGTAATGTCTGCGGGAACAGAACGGCTGAAACCGGCTTTTGTTGGCTCCCTGGCGCTGCACGGCGCCCTCGTCGGCGCACTGGCCGGGTGGCAATTCTTCTCGCAGTATGCAAAAGAACAGTGGGGCAGTCCGGACTCCATTGCATCCGGATCGGTGTCGATCACGCCGTATCAAACCATTCCCATTCCGCAGCGGCCGGGCCCGGTGAATCCGGTTGCCAATGACACCGAATCACAATTGCCTGCCCAACCAAAAGAAGAACGGAAACCCCAGGAAAAGCGGAAGGAAGATCCAAAAGCCGTTGCACTCAATCTGGAGCGTGAGCGAAGGCGCCAAACCGACATCGCCGCCCGCAACCAGAAATACCGCGCGGACGATCAGAACCGGACGAATCAGGTGTATTCCACAACTTCTCCGCGCGCGGTTTCGCCGATGTTTGGCGTCCAGGGCGCAGGTGGAGTCGGAACAGGTACCGGAAGCGTTCTCGGAACGCGGTTCGGCTGGTATGAGGCTCTGTTGCGTCAGAAGGTGGCCGAGCGATGGAAAACCTCCGATCTGGATCCGCGCATCCGGACGCTGCCCGTAGCCATCGTCACGTTCACGATCCAGCGCGACGGCAGCATCCGCGCAGTCCGCCTGGCGCAATCGAGCGGAAACTACGTGCTGGACACCTCGGCACAGCGGGCGATTTACGAAGCTTCCCCGTTTCCACCGCTGCCGCCTCAATTTGAAAGAGATTCCGCCGCCATCGAGTTTTGGTTTGAATTAAAGAGATGAAAAAAGCATTTTTGGCCCTTACTGTTTTATTGGGCACAGCGCTGGCTGTTCGCCTCGGCGCTCAGCAGGCCAGCGACATACTCGTCGTCCTACGCGGGGGTCAGCAGGCTGTCATCGCGATCCCCGACATGCGCGGCTCGGGCGAGGCTCAACAGCACATGGATGTCTTCAATCGCACCCTTTACGGTGAAGTGGAAGCATCGGGCATCCTACGCATCGCAGCCAAAAGCACTTACCCGCTGCGCCTTCCACAGCGGCCGCAGGATTTTCAGAGCGGAGGACATAATCTGCAGGAATGGTCCCGGCCGCCGGTGAGTGCCAACTACCTCGCGTTCGGATATACAGCCGTACAGGACGGCCAACTGGTTCTTTTCGGATACCTGTTCGATACTTCGCAGCCCAACGCCCAGGCAGCGCAGGTGATCGGCAAACTGTATTTCGGCGAGATGAATGCGGATGGCGCGCGAAAGGTGGCCCGGGAGTTTGCAGCTGATATATTGGCTCGCTTCGGGGCACGGTCGCTTGCAGGATCGAAGATTTATTTCGTCCGCGAGAGTCCACCTCGTGTAAAAGAGATCTGGTCAATGGATTATGATGGCTCGAACCAGCGCCAAATCACGCACAATGGAGAGCTGTCGTTCATGCCGGCCATTTCCAAAGACAACAAGCTCGCGTTTACGCTGCTCTCGCAACGCAACCCGGCAATCACTTTGCTGTCGACTGAGACCAATCGGCGTCTGCCGTTCGTCAATCCTCAGGCGAGTGTCAATAGCTCGCCAGACTTCACCCCCGACGGTCAAACCATCCTGTTTTCCTCATCGCTGGGCGGCGGTTTCGCCAATATTTTCGCTGCCAATATAGACGGAAGAAATATCCGGCGCCTCACGAGTTTTCGCGCCGTCGAGACCGAGCCAAAAGTGAATCCTAAGACCGGATCGGAAGTAGTTATGACATCGGGTCGCTCAGGAACCCCGCAAATATATAGAATGACTATAGATGGAACGGATGTGCAAAGACTCACATCTGGGGAAGGTGACGCTGTCAACCCGGGTTGGCACCCAGATGGCGAAGTGATCGCTTTCGCTTGGACGCGAGGCTTTGAGCCCGGCAACTTCAATATTTTCATCATGAATATCAACAGTCGTCAGTATGTGCAGCTCACTCATGGGACGGGCAGAAATGAGAACCCATCGTGGGCTCCTGATGGCCGACACATCGTTTTCTCGTCGACACGAGATGGCTCGCCGCAGCTATACTCGATGCTCGCGGACGGGACTCAGGTAAAGAAGCTCACCACGCAGGGCCGCAATACGATGCCGGTGTGGAGCAAGTAGTTCCGTTTCGGACGGCGCAGCGCGCCGCTTAGCCGAAGTTTAGTTGTTGTTGCGTAAGATGCTTAGGAGGCAAAATTTCTTGAAGATGAATAAGCGACATGTGAGTGCCCTGGTTCTGGCGCTCTCTCTCGTGGCGGTCGCATCCGGATGCAAAAAGCGAGCGCCCGTGCCCACTCCGCCGCCGCCGCCGCCGAAACAAGAGGCACCCCCCCCGCCGAAACCGTCGATCAGTTTCTCGGCCGACCCCACAACAGTTGAACGTGGACAGTGCGCTACTCTTCGCTGGGACGTTGAAAACTCTACGCAAGTAGCAATCGCGCCCGGTGTCGGGAACGTCGCGGCGTCAGGAACACAGCGTGTCTGCCCGACGTCCGCAACGACCTATACATTGACAGCTACAGGTCCAGGCGGTACGGAGACAGCCACCGCCAGTGTCAATGTAACTGCACCGCCGCCTCCTCCACCTCCTCCCGCAGCACCGAAGAAGTCGTTCAGCGAACTTCTCGCGGAGCAGTTGCAGGATGCGCTGTTCGACTATGACAGGAGTGAGGTTCGCGAAGATGCCCGCAATGTCTTGACGCGGAATTCAGAAGCACTCAAGCAGCTGTTCCAGAGTTACCCGGATGCCGTAGTGAATGTCGAGGGACACTGCGACGAGCGTGGATCGGCTGAGTACAACCTGGGACTCGGCGACCGGCGCGCCACCGCAGCCAAGGAGTTCCTCACGCAGCTTGGTGTCCCGGCCGACAAGCTGAGAACCATCAGCTACGGCAAGGAGCGGCCGACGTGTACTGAAACCGATGAGAGTTGCTACCAGCGAAATCGCCGGGCGCACTTCTCCGCGGGACAGTAGACTATACAGTAGGAACAATTCGTAGGGGCGGGGGCGCAAATCGCGCTACCCGCCCTTCGTGTAATGGAGATTCCGTGAAACGTTGTATTTGGATATTGTTTTTGCCCGTAATTCTGTCCGCGCAGAAGAGGGAAGACTTCCTCAATCTTTCCCGTGACGTAGCGATTCTCAGCGATCGTTTTCAGGCGATGGAGAAAACACAGAATGAGAAGCTGGATGAGCTGCGCAAGCTCATCGAGTCCGCGATCCAAAGCCAATCCAAAATCACCACGTCGATGACCACTCTCGAGCAGAATCTGGCCACTCAGCAAAAGGCGCTGAACGCCCCGGTCGCCACGATGGGATCGAAGGTGGACGGCATGTCGGCCGATCTGGCCTCTGTGCAGACATCGCTTGCGGAGCTGAACGCCGCCCTCCGGAAGATCGCGACTCAAATGACGGATATGAGCTCGGCTATCAAAACGCTGCAGGCTCCGCCCGCGCCTCCGGGGGCCGACATGCCGCCGGCTGGAATGACCGCGGAGTCGCTGTTGCAGAACGCAACCCGCGCGCGCTCAGCCGGGC
Organism: uncultured Solibacteraceae bacterium; assembly: GCA_964441675.1. Lineage (GTDB taxonomy): Bacteria > Acidobacteriota > Terriglobia > Bryobacterales > Bryobacteraceae > JAPKYZ01. The sequence goes on from CAYTVP010000072.1 coordinate 5,806, forward strand.
AATACGACCTCGCCCTGCAGCAGTTCAACGACTACCTGCGCTACTTCGGGAATACCGAAGAGGCCGCCAGCGCCCAGTATTATGTCGGCGACATTGCTGTTGCGCAGAAACGCGACCAGGAGGCCGTCGCGGCGTTCGATCAGGTTATCGAACGCTATCCCGACAATCCCCGGACACTGGACGCCATGTACATGAAAGGCGTTGTGCTGAACCGTATGGGTATGCGCAGCGAGGCGCTGGCTGAATTCCGCGCGCTGATGAAGAAGGCTCCTAATAGCGAGCAGGCGGCAAAAGCGAGGGATCAACTGAAGCGGAGCCCATCGCCGGCATCGAGAAAGAAGTAATTCGAAATGGCTACCGTCGCGGCTGAGCCTCTAAATCTCCCTACGAAGTTTGAATTCCGCTTTCGGGCTGTTAATGACGATTCTCTCCGCCGGGCAACGGCTTTGGCACGTGAGGCTCAGGTGTCCGTTCTGGCTGTGGATCCTTCCGACCTTGATCTGGCTCGCAGACTATTGGATGGATCGGACATCCGGCTGGCGGCCCAGTGCGGCAACCGCTCCGGCACAGCCACAACCAGCGTAAAAGTTTACGAAACCCGGGACGCGATCCGCCGGGGCGCCCGACAGGTGAACATCGCTCTCAACACCGTCCAGCTCGAATCGCGCAATTTCCAGTTTGTGGAGATGGAGCTGATTCAACTGGCGCAGTCCTGCCACGAAGCGGGTGCGCTGCTGAAGGTCTTCCTCCAGGCAGACAGGCTGGGCGAGGAACAGAGGTTGGTGGCCTGCAAGATTGCCAAACGCAGCGAAGTCGATATCGTCCAATCCGGCGAGTCTGCCGGTTCGCCCGAAGATGAGGCGCTGATTCTTCGGAAATGCTCCCCGATCGTTAAGGTCCATCGCGGCGCAGCGACTCTCGAAGGGGCGCTTGCCGCCATCGAGTCCGGCTGCGAAGCTGTCTCCGGATCGAGCCTCGAGCTGTTGGATGAGTGGAGACAGAGCATTAAGCCCCCTGTGGTAACGTAGAGCCTCGTAGCGGTCATGGCTTCGCGCGCTTCACTTCCCCAAATTTGTATCGCCCTCGGCCTTCCTACGCCTCAAAAGCTCCGCGAACACGCGCAGCGTGAAGTTGAAGCCGGCGAGACATTTCTCGAGTTCCGGCTCGATTTTCTTTCCAATCCGCGGGAGGGTGTGGCAGTCCTGCACCAGTTTCTTGAGGAGCATCCGGAGTGTGTCATCATCGCGACCTGCCGCCGTCATCAGAATCACGGCAAGTTCAATGGATCGATTGAAGAACAGATCTCAATTCTCAGCGAAGCGGTGGATGCAGGCGCCCGCGCCGTGGATGTTGAGATCGAAACCGCGGAATCGACAAAAGCGGCTCTCGAACCTCTGCGGTCGAAGTGTTTCCTGATTATCAGCTACCACAACTACGACAGCACTCCTCCGCTCGATCCTGTGGTCAAACGAATGATGCGCATCTCGGCCGATGCGTATAAGGTAGTTACGACAGCTCGCAAGCCCTCTGATACGCAGCGAGTACTGGCCCTCGGAAAGGCATATCCCAAAACGAGCTTTATTCTTTTGGCAATGGGGGAAACGGGCTTTCCCTCCCGTGTGTTATCGCCGGCGGCGGGCGCGCTGTATACCTACGCCGCACCTTCCAGCGCCGAAGGAACGGCCGCCGGCCAGGTTTGCGCTAAGCAGTTGCGCCACCTTTACCGGATCGAGAAATTTACCAAGGCAGCTAAGTTATTCGGCGTAATCGCCGACCCGATACGCCATTCGATTTCTCCGCAGGTGCACAATCGGGCTCTGCAGGCCCGCCGGATCGATGGCGTCTATCTGCCATTTCTTGTCAAACCGGCGCAGCTGCGCGACTTTCTGGTTCTCGCCGAGCGGTTGCCCATCAGCGGTTTCTCCGTCACGATTCCACACAAGCAACGCATCATCCGCTACCTTGACGCGGTAGAGCCCCTGGCCAAGCGAATCGGCGCAATCAATACTGTGTGGCGGAAAGCTGGACGATGGCGCGGCACAAATACCGACATTGCCGGGGTGACAGGCCCGCTCGCGAAACACATGCGGCTTGGAAAATCGAAGGTGCTTGTCGTGGGAAACGGAGGCGCCGCCCGCGGGGCTGCATTCGCGCTGGCCGATGCGGGAGCCGCGGTTTCGATTACCGGCCGGAATGCCGATCGCGTCCGCGCGCTCGCCAAGATGTGCGATGGCGAGCCGGTACTCCAGGATGATCTTCGCAGAAACTCGCGGCACTGGGACGCTGTCGTTCATGCGACGCCGCTCGGCATGTGGCCGAACATAGCTCAATGTTTCTTCGCCGATAAGATTCCCGCCGACCTGGTGTTCGATATGGTCTACAACCCGAAGGAAACCGAGCTGTTGAAACGCGCGAAAAACCAAGGCTGCGAGATCGTCGCGGGAACGCAGATGTTTGTAGAGCAGGCGGTACGGCAGTTCGAAATCTTTACGGGTCAAAGCGCTCCGCGTGCCGTGATGGAACGGGCGATGTTGGAGGCGCTCGGTTGACACTTCGGCGGCGCGAGTTTCTTGCTTTTCCCGCTGCCGCGATGGCAAAGCTGCCGGAGACCGATGACATTTTCTTCGCTTCGATTGCCGAATTGCACGCCGGGCTCCGCAAACGCCAGTTTTCTTCGGTAGAGCTCACGCGCGCCTTCACCAGCCGACTGGAACGGCTGGGTCCGCGCTACAGCGCGCTCGCGCTTCTACGGCGCACGGAAGCCATTCGCGAAGCCAAGGAGGCCGACGACGAGTTGAAACGCGAGCGGTTCCGTGGTCCGCTGCAAGGGATTCCCTACGCCGCAAAAGATCTGTTCGCGGTGGAGGGTGAAGTCACCACCTGGGGCGCTCAGCCATTTGTGGCGCAGGTATTCGACTATTCGGCGGCGGTCATTCAAAAGTTGGGAAAGGTTCGGGCGCCGCTCATCGGCAAACTGACCATGGTGGAGTTAGCCGGCGGCCCAAGTTATTCAAAGCCGGGCGCATCGCTCACGGGCGCGTGCCTCAATCCCTGGGATCGCTCGGCATGGGCCGGGGGTTCGTCCAGCGGCTCCGGCGCGGCGGTCGCAGCGGGTCTTGTTCCGTTTGCGCTGGGCACGGAAACATCCGGGTCGATTATTACGCCCGCGGCATTCTGTGGCATCACCGGCTTGCGGCCCACTTTCGGCATGGTCAGCCGCTACGGTGCAATGGCGCTTTCGCCGTCCCTCGACAAGGTTGGCCCGATGTGCCGGACAGCCGAGGATTGCGGACTTGTATTGGCTGTCCTGGCCGGGGGCGACAGCCGCGATCCAGGGTCCGCCGGGAAGAACTTCTACTACGCGCCGCAATTTGCCCGCCCGTTCAAACAGCTTAGGGTCGGGTGGTCGCCGGCGGAGTTTGACGCCGCGGCCGAGCCCGTCCGGCCTGCACTGCGCCAAGCCCTCGAAGTCGTTCGATCATTCGGCGCCGAAATGATCGAGAAGCCCTTGCCCGACGCCCCCGATGACGCTGTGTTCACCCTGATTGCCGCCGAAGCGGGGCATCAGTTTCGCGAACTGATCGAATCGGGGCGTGTGGACCAACTGGGCGACCGTCAGCAAATTGACGGATTGCGCAACGGGCTGAAGGTAACCGCGGCGGACTACCTCAAGGCGAAGGATGGGCAGGCCGCCATAATTCGAGCGTTCGAGCAGCTCTTCTACGATGTCGATGTTTATGTGGCGCCCTCGCGGCTTGCTACGGCGCCAAAGGCGAATCAACCGTTCGGACAGAACCGGGGCAGCGGCTCCGGGCGAACCGAGTCGATCCCATCGTCGAATTTAGCCGGCATTCCTGCCCTCAGCGTTCCGTGCGGATTTTCCGAAGGACTTCCGGTAGGCATACAATTTCTGGGGCCGCGCTGGACCGAGAATCGCCTGCTGTCGTTTGGCGTAGAGTTTCAGCGGCAGACAGATTGGCATAAGCGCCGGCCTTCACTATAGAGAGCCAAATTAATGAACGATACGACGCAGGATGTAGCGCTCGACCTGGTACGCGTGGTGGAGCGTGCCGCTGTCGCTGCTGCCAGGACAATGGGACTGGGCGAGGGCGAGAGATCCGACCAGGTTGCTGTCACAGCGATGCGGGAAGCTTTCGACGAGATCGTGATGGACGGCACGATCGTGATCGGCGAAGGCGAGCGTGACGAAGCGCCAATGCTTTATATCGGCGAGAAGGTGGGCCGCGCCGCCACCGACGGCGAGAGCTATCCCTCGATCGACATCGCCGTCGACCCGGTTGAAGGAACCAATCTTTGCGCCACCGGAACGGCAAATGCGATTGCCGTGCTGGCCGCCGCAGAGAAGGGAGGCCTGTTACACGCACCGGACTGCTACATGGAGAAGATCGTCGCCGGACCGGCCTGCCGTGGCGCGCTCGACCTCGATGCGCCCGTAGAAGAGAATCTCAAGGCGATTGCGTCCTGCCTCAATCGCGATGTCGACGATCTCGTAATCGTGGTGCTCGACCGGGAGCGTCATGAAAAGCTGATTGCCAATATACGCAAAGCCGGAGCGCGAATCCAACTGATCGGCGACGGAGATGTCGCAGCCGGGATCTCGGCAGCGATTCACGGCTCTGGCGTTCACGCCCTGATGGGAACCGGAGGCGCCCCGGAGGGAGTAATCACCGCGGCCGCCATTAGCTGCCTGCATGGAGCGATGCTTGGCCGGCTGATCGTCAACACGCCGGAGCTGGCCGAGCGGGTTGCGCGAATGGGAATTGCCGACGCACGCCGTGTCTATGCGGCGCGCGACCTCGCGCCGGGACAGCAAACACTCTTCGCGGCTTGCGGCGTTACCAAGGGCACGTTTCTCGAAGGCGTCCGCTTCTTCGGCGGAGGCCACCGCACGCACTCGCTCGTGATGACGCGCCATCCGAACACCGTGCGTTTTCTCGATACCGTGCATCTCGAACGGCCTCCGGGACCCGGCGGCATCCGGCTGTAGATTACTTCCAGCGATTTACTTCCGGACTGTCGTGGTATCCGAGGCGCGTTGCTTTCACCCGCAGTGCTGCATCGGCCCGCAGAGGAAAGGGCTTTGTGTAGAGATACCAGCGTGCCCGAGGACCCGTTTCAAACGAATAGCTAATGGATGCGCCCGCCGTGGGGCAGGTGGCGGAGATTCGACTTCCTTCGAGGCGAAGGACAGGCGCTTCTGTGGTTTGCCACTTACCTCCGGGGCGCATGCGTTCCGTCAATTCGACTTCAGGCGTCTCGCCGAGGTCCTTGGTGTCCTTCATGAATTTGAGATGGACAGCGCGGAAACGCTCAAGCGTAGCCCGGTGCGCAGGGTCGGCGGCAAGATTACGGATCTCATTCGGATCGGCCTTCGTGTCGTAAAGCTCTTCCAGTGGTTTCTCCGGAGCGAAGAAGGGCTTCATGCCTTCGGGCATATCTTTGACTGTGGGCCCCTGGGGCCCTGCGCCGTTGGCGGCCTTGTTGACTCGCCGCATCTCCTTCATAGTCGGCATTTCTTCCATGTATCCGACGAACTGCACATACGGCTTGTGGGGCTGGTAGTTGCGGGTGTAGCGGAAACGCTTGTCCCGCACCGATCGCATCATGTCGTACGTTTCGTCCATACGATCGCGCGCCATGTAAATAAAGTCGCGCGGCTTGGATTTCTGATCGCCCAGGAAGGGAACACCATGCATATGCCTGGGAACGGGCACTCCCGCTAGCGAGAGCACAGTGGGACCCAGATCCATCAGACACACGAGGTCATCGACGGTGGAGCCAGGCTGAATCACCCCCGGCCAACGAATCATCAGGGGCACGCGAGTGCCGGAATCGTAGAGCCAGCGCTTACCGCGCGGCATGCCCCAGCCGTGGTCACCCCAGTGGAACACCACAGTCGTGTCGCGCAGGCCGTCATCGTCGAGTTGCTTCAGCAGGTCCGCGCATTCGCGGTCCATCGCCGAAACGATGTCGTAGTAGTTGGCAAGATCGCGCCGCACGATGGGTGTATCGGGATAGTAGGGCGGCACCCGCACGTTCGCGGGGTCCGCTCTTTCCGTCAGTGCGGCGACCTTCTTCTGCGTCGCCGGATTGGGATCGCGGATCTGGGATTCATGCGTCGTCGTGATGTTGAAGACGGAGAAGAACGGCTGATCCTTCCTCTCGCGATTCCGCCAGTGGGCCTGATTCGAGCTCTCATCCCAGGCGCTGAGCGGAGAGGCTGACGCACCGTTGAAGTTGTAATCGGTTTTCGAGTTGTTCGTGCAGTAATAGCCGGCGCTGCGCAGGTACTCGGGAAAGCAGCGAACTTCGGGCGGCGGCACAGCGAAGGAGCGCATATGATGGCTGCCGATCGAGGCGGGATACATCCCGGTGATGATGGACGACCGTGAGGGCGCACATACCGGATATACCGAGTACGCATTGTCGTAGCGCGCCCCTTCGGAGGCAAACCGGTCCAGATTCGGCGTGCGCGCAAGAGAATCTCCATAGCATCCGTAGGTCGGAGAGGTGTCTTCGCAGGAGATCCAAACAATGTTCAGCGGACGGCGTGAGGGCTGTGCCAGCGCCGATACACCAAGCGCGCCGGCCAACTCTCTCCGGGTGAGGCTCATGGAGAGCATTGTATGGAAACAATGCTCTCCGGCGCAGGAATGCTCGGGTCCGCTTTTTACTTTCGGTCGCGCGATTCCGTGAATCCGGCTGGGATATCGAACACGGATGAATCGACGGCGGCAGTTGAAAATCCGCTATCTGTAATCCGCATCTGCATCAGCACGCCGGTGTTCACCGTCGTTGAGCCTCCGGCTGAACTTGGAGCCGGAGACGACGCCGGCGGGGGCGCGGGCGGCGGAGTGGACTTTCTGCGGCCAAATCCGCCAAGGCGTCCGATGGCGCCCGCAGCCACGCCTCCATAGCGGCCGGCCGATCCGGCGGCAGCGGTTGCGGCGGATTGCGTAGCTGAATCTACGGCGATATTGCCGGCTTCCGTTTTCATTTGAGCGTTGCGGGCGTCGTTCTCGGCCTTGCGTTGTGCCGCTGCTTCCTCGTCAGCACGGCGCAACGCTTCGGACGTGTCGGGAATATCAATTGATTGCGGCAATCCGTCGGCGGTGGAGCCGATCGTGACCACCTGTACGATGGGAAAACCCTCCATTGCGCGAGCCTTTTCCTGCAGCTTCGCAATGCTCTGCCCGAAACCACCGACAACGACCTGCGAATAAAAAGTTGGATCCATTTGCAGCTTCTGCGCCATTCGCTCCTGGAAGCTTCGCAACTCATCTCCGCCGGTCACCGACTTTGCCATCCACATTACACTGTTGGTCGCAAACTCAGCGGTCTGGCCGGTCTTGGGGTCGCTCCCGCTAATCTTTGTCGTAAAGATCACCTCACGGCAATCGACGCCATCGAACGATTGCGTACGCCCCGTCTCCTTCACGTCCAAATCGAACTTCGCGTCGACTGTACCCTTCTGGTTGAGCTGTTGCTGCGCACGCAGCATCTTTTCTTTCATTTCCGCAAAGGTCATCACGGTGAACGTGCGGTCTTTGTAGTTGATGGTGGTGATGGTTTCTTTGTCGAGATCGGTGATTGTAGCGTTGTCTGCCGATTTGTCTATCATGCGATCCCCCTTGACGGAGACGCGTGAAACCTGCGGTTCGAGTGCTTTGCGTGCCTCACCCATGCCAGGTACGGGCATACTGGCCATTTGGGATAGCATGCCGCCGGTAATACGGCTGGTGGAATCGTAGCTGACGTCGGCAAATGCAACGAGAGCAGTGGCGCTTAAGGCAAGTATCGTTCTCATCTTGATTTTTCGTGGAAGGATTCGAAGATCTTTCGCAACCTGTTTGCGATTTCTTTCCTACTTTCATGTGACGCGTCATTTCTGTTCGTTACAGATCACGTCAGCCTGATAGAATCCATCCCGTGAAACTCCTTATAGCTATCGTGTTCATGGCAACGCTGGCTTTTGCCGATGATGTGGCCACTGTACGCGGACTCGTCGAGAAGTTCAATGCTGCTGCGCACGCTGGAGATGAAGCCACGCTCAAGAACCTCCTGGGCGAAGGATTGGTGTACGTTCATTCCCTCGGGGCCGTCGAAAACAAGTCGCAGTGTATTTCGGCGATTCTCAAAACCAAGCCCAACTTTGTATTTTCTCCCGGATGGACGGTGAGCGTGCATGACAGAACTGCGATTGTGCACGCAAAGGCGGTGAATAATCCCGGTACGTCTAGCTCTGTGGCGCTCGACATGATGCAGACGTGGTCGTATGACGGCAAGGCCTGGAGGATGGTGGGCCGCCACACCGCCCGCCCACCGGCTAAGTAGATTGCAGCGGCGGTTTGCCTCAACGCTACACGGACATCCGGTGCCCACCGCCGACATACAGCAGTTGGCCGGTCAGCCAGCGGGCCTGTTCCGAAGCGAGAAACACAAGCACATCAGCCACATCGCGCGGATCTCCTACGCGTCGTAACGGCGTGGCGATTGCCAGCTCCTCTTCAAGTTCCTTTGAGATCCAACCTGTCTGAATGGGGCCGAGCGATGCGATATTGACCGTGATGCCGTACTGGCCGAGCTCCTTCGCCGCTGCCCGGCTGTACGATTCGAGCGCATGCTTGCTTGCCCAGTACGACACTTCGTCCGGATAACCGGAAGCCGCATCGGTGCTGACGTTGATGATGCGCCCCCAGTT
>CAYTVP010000073.1:0-14516 GCA_964441675.1 uncultured Solibacteraceae bacterium
AGACGCCGAGCAGCGAGCCGTACACAATGGAGGCAATGCTGAGGGCAGCCTCCAAAACCGATTTGACGCCTGTAGACGCCCAGCCAATCAGAAACAAAACAACTCCCCAGAATGTTGTTGCCCACCGGGACAGGCTCAGATAGTCCGTTTCCGTGCGCTTGCGGCGGCCAAACGGCTTCACGAAATCCATGATCGTGGTCGAGGCCAGTGAATTCAGGGCGGCGCTGAGGTTTGACATCGCTGCTGCCAGCACGGCTGCGATCGTGAGACCGGCGATACCGGGTGGCAGGCGGTTCCAGATAAATTCCGGATAGATTCGATCGGTGTGCTCCGGCGCCGGCAGCCCGCTATCGCGGTAGTAGACAAACAGCGCGACGCCGATCAACAGAAACAGAGTGAATTGGCAGAAGATCACGAGCCAGCTCGAAAGCAATGCCAGGCGGCTTTCCTTCAGATTCTTCGCGGCCAGCAGCCGCTGGACCATCAACTGCTCCGTGCCATGGCTGGCCGTGGCGAGAAAGCAGCCGCCGATGATGCCGGCCCAGATGTTGTAAGGCTGCGTCCAGGAAAACTGCGGCACGATCACGCGGAATTTGTCCGCGGCGGCCGCGACGTCCGCCACATGCGGCCAGCCGCCGGGAATCGCCTGTAGAATGACGAAAAAGCTGAGAATGGCTCCGGCGATATAGAGAAACATCTGGACGACATCGGTCCAGATGACCGCTGTCATCCCGCCTTCGAAAGTGTAAAAGAGCGTAAGCCCGACGATCAGGACGATCGAGGCAACCTCACCAGTTCCCAGAATGATGGAAATGACAATAGAGATTGCAAAGACACGAACTCCTTCGGCCAGCGCGCGGAGCACCAGAAAGCAACCGGCGGTCAGTTTGCGGATCCGCTGGCCGAACCGCCGCTGCATCAACTCATACGCCGTAAACAATTCACCCTTAAAATAGTGGGGAAGAAACAGAATGCTGATGACAATGCGGGCCAAGAGGTAGCCGAAGACAACTTGCAGAAATCCCATATTTCCGTTGAAGGCCAGGGCTGGCGTGCCGATGACCGTCAGCGTGGACGTTTCTGCCGAAACAATGGAGAAGGCAATCGCCCACCAGGGGGCCTCTTTGCCGCCGAGGAAGTAATCCTTAAGGGTATGCTGCCCCTTCCGGAATCTGGCTCCGAACCAGGTAATTGCGATCAGGTAGGTCAAGATGACCCCCAGGTCGAGCCAGCGCATGAAAGCGGGATTGTAGCATGGTGTATTGTAGTGTCCTTAAGTTGGAACAAAATTCGTGTGGCAGGGATCTAAAACTCGTGGGGAATTTTGACGGTTGCGGCCCGCGCTGCTTTCGGAGTATTCTTCGAGTTTGTTTGATGCCGTCTGGCCCAAGGGCCGAAGACCGCTTACGCGAGAGCCACATTAGGAGGCAGAAGTGCGAATTTTACTGAAGCTGGGAAGAGGGGCTGCCACCGCTACCGTCTTGATGGGAAGCGTTTTGACAGGTTCGTTGCATGGGCAGGAACCAGCCGCCGCTCAATCGGCTCAGCAGCCGGGTCAGCCAGCTCAGCAGGAAAGTCCTTACAAAGACACCGCCGAGTACGAACTGGTGATGTCTATCCAGAAGGAACAGGATCCACAGAAGAAGAACCAGTTGCTGCAGCAGTGGCAGGAGAAGTATCCGGATTCGAAGCTGAAGACGGCTCGCCTGCAGTTGATGCTGCAAACGTATCAACAGCTGGGAAATGCTGCGCAGATGAAGAAGGTCGCCACGGAGATGACAGTGGCAGACCCCCAGGGCTTGATTGGTCTGGTGGGATTTCAGACGCTCAATCTCCTGACCGTCAGCATGAACGACACGTCGGAAACCGCCCTGGCCGACGGTGAAAAGGCTGCCAATGGGTTATTGGCAATCCTGGATCAGGTGAAGAAGCCTGAGCAGGTGGCCGAGGATGTTTGGGCCAAAGAAACGAATAATTATAAAGCGCTGGCGCACAAGACATTGGGTTGGGTTGCCCTGAATCGCAAAAATTTCCCACAGGCCGAAGCAGCGTATACAGAATCCATCAAGATAAAACCGAACCAGGGTGATATTGCTCTTCTGCTCGGTAACGTAATTCTCAGGCAGCGTATTCCAGAGAAACAGGCGTCTGCTCTCTATCAGTACGCACGTGCCGCTTCGCTTGAAGGGGAAGGAGCCCTGGCGCCCCCGCAGCGGCAGCAAGCCAAGGCTTATGTCGAAAAGACGTACACGAATTTCCATGGCAGCCAGGACGGCCTGGATGAGATTCTGACCCGCGCCAAAACCGAGCCATTTCCGCCCGACGACTTCAAGATCGTCAGCAAGGCTGAGATCCAGCAACAGGATCGGGAAAAGCTGAAGGCGGAGGATCCCCCACTTTATCTTTGGCTAAATGTGAAAGATAACCTGACAGGCGCGGATGGCGATACGGCCGCTGAAGCGATGAAGGGCTCTGATGTCGGCCTTGGGCAGATGCAGCTGTCTGGTTTTAAGGGGAAGCTGATTTCCGCCACTCCGGAGACGAATCCGAAGGAAATTCAGCTTTCCGTCCAGGATGGTTTGAATCCGGACGCCATCTTGCGATTTCCGGTGGCGCTGAAGGGTAAGGCAGATTCTGGTATCGAGCTGGAATTCAAGGGCGCTTTGGCGGAAGTCAGCAAAGACCCGTACATTCTCACATTCGATGTCAATACCGACGATCTGAAGGGCTGGCCCGCTCCCCCGCCTCCCGCTAAGAAGAGGCCGGCTGCGCGGAAGAAAAAGTAGCCGCCGTTTTTGAGGGAGTGCTGGCAGCCATGACCAGGCTGTACACCACGCGCTCCCAAAGCCCCACTTCCCGCGACTCGGCGGGTTCGCTCGACTGCCCCGCCTGCCGAAAGAAATGTAAAAAGCGTGCTGCGGGCTTGGGAAGACTGGATGCGAGGCAACGTCCCGGCGCAATGGTTCCGGCCAGGAATACCAGCAAAATCCCAGCCCCTACTATGCTTCCTAACCTACTGCGCCGTCTCATGCCAGTAAAGACGTAGAACGCAATAGCCGGGTTAGCGCCGGCTTTCTAAAGAAATGTTACGGTTGGCGATCGGGAGTGGCCAAACTACATTTTGTAGCGGCCGAAATCTTCGTCGTTCAACTGCTCGAGCCACTGGCGGAGTTCCTCGCTCTGACCCTTCTCCCCGCCGTTCACGGTCATCTTCGAGTTCTTCAGCACAGAGTCGTCCACAAAGATCGGGCAGTCGGTCCGTAGCGCCAGTGCCAGGGCGTCGGACGGGCGCGAGTCGATGCTCATCACCTCGCCATTCCGTTCCAGCCAGATGAGCGCATAGAACGTTTCGTCCTTCAGCTCGTTCACCACCACCTTCTGGACATTGGCGTCCAGTCCCGACAACAGCGTCTTCATCAGATCGTGCGTCATGGGCCGTGCAGTGGGAACCTTCTCGATCTCCAGCGCGATGGCATTTGCCTCATAGGGGCCCACCCAGATCGGCAAGATGGTTTCCCCGCTCATGTCTCGTAAGATCACGATGGGCATCTGCGTCACTGGATCCATCATCAAAGTGCGGATTTTCATCTCGACTTCCACGGATTGGCTCCTCTTTCCCACAGTAGCATGGAGGTCAATTTTTGGTGACAGTTGCTTCGCCTGCAAGTGAGTTTGGTCCGGCCCGCAATACCCGTACGGAGAGATAGCGCCCGGCTAGATCCTCGCCGCCGGTGAAGTTCAGTGTTTTATGCTGCGATGTCCGGCCGATCCATTGGCCGGTTGCCTTATTCCAGCCTTCTACCAGAACCTCTTCGGTGCGCCCGATATAGGCGGCATTCCGGCGAAGCTGAATCGCCCGCTGGTGCTCCTGAACAATGGCCAGGCGCCGGCTTTTTTCCTCTTCGCTCAAATGCTCGTCCAAGGCCAGGGCGGGCGTGTTGGGCCTCTTCGAATACTTGAAGCTGAAGATGGCGTCATATTCCACGTCGTCCAGCAGCTCGAGCGTTTGCTCGAAGTCCTCCTCCGTCTCGCCCGCGAAGCCGACAATAATGTCGCTCGTGATCGCGATCTCGCGGCGCGCGTTCTTCATCCAGGAGATGGTGCGCATATACTCCTCCCGGCTGTACAGGCGCTGCATCCGTTCGAGAACCCGATCGGAGCCCGACTGCACCGGCAGATGCACATGATTGCACAGCACCGGGTTGTCTTCGATCGCTTCCACGATCGGCTTAATGAAGTCGCGAGGATGCGATGTCGTGAACCGAACGCGCTTCAGCCCGGGCACTTCGCCGACCTTCCGCAGCAACATCGCGAAATCGAAACCCGCCGGCGAAGGGTCCCGATAGCTGTTGACGTTCTGGCCAAGCAATTGGATCTCGGTATATCCCGCGGCAGCAAGCGCGCGAGCTTGCTTCAGAATGCTTTCCGACGTACGGCTTCGCTCCGGTCCCCGCGTCATCGGCACTACGCAATAGGCACACGCCTTGTCGCAGCCTTCAATGATCGTCAAGTAGGCCCGGTGTGGGTTATCGCGCCGGGTATAAGGGGTTTCAAAGCTCTCCTCGGCATCGAAAGAAAGCCCGGTTACCCGCCGGTTGCCGGTTTCCAACTGCACCAGCATTTCGGGGAGTTTCGCGTAGCTGGCAGATCCCGCAACGAGAGAGACATGCGGCGCCCGCTCGAAGATCCGTTCGCCCTCCTGCTGGGCCACGCATCCGATTACCGCAAACGTTTTCTGCTTCGAGTGTTTTTTGAACTCCTGAAGACGATGAAAGACTTTCTGCTCGGCTTTATCGCGAATCGAACACGTGTTGTAAAGAACAAGCTCTGCTTCCTCCGGTGTCGCCACCTGCTCATAACCCTCTGTCAGCAGGGTGCCCGCGACTTTCTCGGAGTCATGGACGTTCATCTGGCAGCCGAACGTCTCGATGTAGAACTTCTTCACATTCTTCATTCTATCCGGGGCCAGCCTCGTCTTTGATCGAAGGACGATTTTGCCGTCGCGCCAGGCGGCGCCGCCGGGAACGCTCCATGCGGAGAACTTCGGCCTCGTTCATTCCGAGATAATGCCCGATCTCATGAAGAAGCGTTTCTTCAACAAGCCGTTCGAGATCGGCCTGATCTCTCGACGCGCGCTCATGGGGCCGCTGATAGATCGTGATCTTGTCCGGAAAGGGCGGCATCGATTCGTGCAGACCGAGAAGGCCAGATCCTCGCGGCGGCTCCGGCTCAACCACGATTACCAGGTTCTGAAGGCGGCGCCTAAAGCGGGCGGGAACGCGGGCTAGCAACTCTTCCACCATTCTGTCGAACTGTCCCGGATCCATCCACGCCTACAATATTGGCATGCTGACGCCGTGGAGCTTCGCCGTGGAGCTGGATTGACCCTTAGCGGCTCCCGCTTCGCGCGGCCAGCGGAGTATCTTCCCCGGGCGCTCTGCCTTCTTGCGGCAACCAACGTTGTTTTGGTAACGCTGCTAGATGGCTATGACTGGCATCTTGGCCCCATTCATCTCAAGGCCAGCAATCTGTTCAAACCGCTGCTCTATCTGAATGGTTCGGTATTACTGGCCATCCTCGTGCGTCGCGAGCACCGGCAAACGATAGAACAGCGCGGCCGTGTGGTGACTCCCGAATATGCACTGATAGCGGCATTGCTCACGTTGGGTATCTACGGCATTTCCTTCGTGATTAATCTACACGGGCCGGACTGGTTTCACCAGGTCAGCACCGCGGGACGGAACGTGTTCAGCTTTTTCCGCGAACGGCAATCCGACGGCTTCTATCGTCCGCTGACGTTTGTTTCGCTGTGGATCGATCACCACGCCTTCGGCCGCCACGTCTGGGGATTTCATATCCAGAACCTGCTGCTCCATTTCGCAAACGGTTTGCTGGCCGCGCGTATGGCACTCCGCCTGAATTTCTCCGTCGCCTGGTCCCGGGCAGCCGGTCTGCTGCTAATTGCGCTTCCCGCAGCATTTGAAGCGGTAATCTGGCCCGGCGCGCGATTCGATCTGATGGCGGTAGCGTTCACATTACTGGCGCTCGAACGGGCGCTCGCCGGCAGCGTGGCAGTGTCTGCTATCGCCTATGCCGCGGCGGTACTGTCCAAAGAAAGCGGATACTGCTATCCACTGCTGCTGGGAGCTTTATTTTTGTTCCGGCGGCCGCTTGCGCTCCAGCCCGGCGATCGGGAATGGCGAAAGCTGCTCGCGGCAGCGGTTGTGATGACCGCGATTCTGCTCGCGATTCGCCTGGCCGTGTACCACGGAATGGGTGGATATCCGGGCGCGCAAAGCGGCCATGCCGTGAACTTCGAAATCACGCACCGTACGTTCACCTCGATCTTCACCCGCACTCCCGCATCGCTATATCTGGTGAACAACATTCCGGAGATGTTGTGGTGGATGAAAGCGGCGGTAGTACTCTATGCCGGAACGATCGCCGTTTGGGCTTTTCGGATGGAGGGAGCAGGCCCACAGCGTGTCTTCGCCGTTATGCCGTTTGTAGCGGTGCTGCCCGCGGTCAATATGATCGCCTGGTTGAACGAAGCCGCGACACAAGGGCGATATGTGTATCTCCCCGGAGTCTGGGCTGTTTATGCAATCTGTGCTGCGCTGGCCGCAATCCCGGCAGGAAAGCGTCTGGCGTTCTGTCTCGGCTCCGCCATGGCAATCGCCGCGTTCTACAACACGTATGCCTATATCCGGATGATCGGAGCAGCCGAAGCCGCCGCCTATTCCGCCGCGCCCGTCTGCCAATCCTCCGGCTGCTGCAAAACGCTCTATCTCGAAAGCCTGCCGCGAGATCTTTATGGCGCTTTCTATTACCGCTACGAGGTACATGCGAAACTGATCCGGCTGCTCCCGGATGTTTTCATTCCCACGCCGGGCGAAGAGCTGGACAAAAAAATAACCAGCCGAAGCGCCATCGATCCCTGTTCGGTGACGCTTCGCTGGTCTGAGAGTGGTTGGGTGCGAGACTAAACCGCTTCAGCCTGTTAGCTGCAGCCGGAGGTGCTGCCGCAGTTTTCGCACTTGTAGCAGCTGCCGTTGCGAGTCATCAATCCGCCGCACTCCGAGCAGGTCGGCGCATCGGCTGACGCAAGATTGAACGGAAGATTCTGCTGCGGCTCCTCCTCCGTCTTGTGCAGCTTGGTGGATTCTCCCGCTTCGACGGGCAGGGCATAATCCGGTCCCAGGAACTTTGCCCCCATCCAGCGGAAGATGTAATCCATGATGGATTTCGCGTACGGAATCTGCTGATTGCCGGTCCAGCCCGAAGGCTCAAATCGAACGTGGCTGAACTTATCGACGAAGAATTTCAGCGGCACTCCATACTGCAATCCGAAACTCACTGATGTGGCAAAGCTGTCCATCAAACCGGCGATTGTCGATCCTTCCTTTGACATGCGAATGAAGAGCTCGCCGGGCTGCCCGTCTTCATAGAGTCCTACCGTGATGTAGCCTTCATGGCCGGCAATCGAAAACTTATGCGTGATAGAGGCGCGCTCGTCCGGCAGCCGCCGCCGGGTGGGTCGATAGACGATCTTCTCGACAATCTTTTCCGGAGCCGCCACGGTGCCGGCCGCGGCCTTGATTCCCTTCGCCGAGCCGGAACTGAGCGGTTGGACACGCTTGGAATTGTCGCGATAGATCGCAACGGCCTTCACGCCCAGCCGCCACGATTCCGCGTACGTTTCCATAATTTCCTCGACCGTCGATTCTTCCGGCATGTTTACGGTCTTTGAAATTGCGCCGGACACGAACGGCTGCACCGCCGACATCATCTTGATGTGCCCCATGTGGTGTATGAACCGCGTGCCATTGGCGGGCTTGAAGCTGCAATCGAAAATCGACAGGTGCTCGTTCTTGATCCCCGGCGCGCCCTCGATTGTGCCCGTGGCGTCGATGTGATTGACGATCTTCTCGGTCTGCTCGGGGGAGTAGCCTAGCTTGATCAATGTTTCGGGAACAGTGTTGTTCACGATCTTGATCACGCCGCCGCCGACCAGCTTCTTGAACTTCACCAGGGACAGATCCGGCTCAATGCCGGTAGTATCGCAATCCATCATGAATCCGATGGTTCCGGTGGGCGCGATCACAGTAACCTGTGCATTGCGATATCCGCTCGAACGGCCCAACTCATACGCCTCGCGCCAGCAGCTTTCCGCCGCCAGGTAAAGATCGGAAGGAACATTTTTCGTATGGATTCGCACTACCGAATCGCGGTGCATGCGAATGACATCGAGGAAGCTTTCCTCGTTAATCCCATAGCCAGGGAATGCGCCAGTAGATTCAGAAACCCGCGCGCTGGTGAGATAAGCCTGGCCGCACATGACCGCGGTAATCGCCGCCGCCAGATCGCGCCCTTCGTCGGAATCGTAAGCGCGGCCCAGGGACATAAGCAGCGCGCCCAGATTGGCGTAACCCAAGCCGAGCGGCCGGTAGTCGTGCGAATTGCGCGCGATTTTTTCGGTCGGGTAGCTGGCCCCGTCGACAATGATCTCTTGCGCCATGGTCATCGTGTCCACGGCATGACGGAATGCCTGGACATCGAACTCGCCGCCGGCCGTCCGGAACTTCATCAGATTCAAGCTCGACAGATTGCAGGCAGAGTCATCGAGGAACATGTACTCGCTGCACGGATTTGAAGCGTTAATCCGTGCCGTGGCCTTGCAGGTGTGCCATTTGTTGATCGTGCTGTCGAACTGCATGCCTGGATCGCCGCACTGCCAGGTGGCGTCGGCAATCTGGCGTAAAAGGTCCTTGGCCTTGTGGCGATTCAACGGCTTTTCGTTGATCCTCGATGTGGTCCACCAGTCCTGATCGGCTTCCGCCGCTGCCATGAATTCATCCGTGGCGCGAACGGAGTTGTTTGCATTCTGAAAGAAGATTGAGGCATAGGCTTCGCCGTCGAGCGACGAGTCATAGCCGCAGTCGATCAGCGTGTGCGCCTTTTTCTCTTCTTTCGCCTTGCACCAGATAAATGCCTCGATGTCGGGATGGTCGGCATTCAGTACCACCATCTTGGCCGCGCGCCGCGTTTTGCCGCCCGATTTGATGACGCCGGCGAAAGCATCAAAGCCTTTCATGAAGCTCAGCGGGCCCGAGGCCCGGCCGCCGCCCGAAAGAACCGCATTTTCCTCACGCAGGTTCGAAAGATTCGATCCGGTGCCGGAACCCCACTTGAACAGCATGCCTTCCGTTTTCGCTAGATCCAGAATCGACTCCAGCGAATCGTTGGCGCTGTTGATGAAGCAGGCAGAACATTGCGGGCGCGGATCGGATGGATCGAGCTTTTGGATCGTATCCGTCGTTTCGTCGTAGAACCAGCCGTAGCCGCGCCGCTCGCCCGTCACGCCTACGTTGAACCATACGGGCGAGTTAAAGCACGCTTTCTGATGTAGCATCAGATGCGCGAGTTCATCGCGGAAGCCTTCCGCATCCTCCGCCGCCTTAAAATACTTGCCTTCGATGCCCCATTCCGTAATGGTGTCGACGACGCGATGCACCAGTTGAGCTACCGACGTTTCGCGCTCCGGGCTGCCCATCTTTCCGTGGAAATACTTGCTGGCGACAATGTTTGTGGCGGTCTGCGACCACCCGCTGGGGACCTCGACGTCCCGCTGCTCGAAGATTACCGATCCCTTGTCGTTGCCAATCGTGGCGTTACGCCGCTCCCAACGGATGTCATCGTAGGGGGTTTGGCCGGGTTTCAACCCTGCCGTAAAGTACCGGGGAAAGGCAACTCCGGTTCGATCACTCTTCTTCTGAGAGCGCTTAGGTTCACGGATTTTTGCGCTGAGAGCCACCGCTAGCTGTCCCATCAAGATCTCCTTCTTCTTCTATTTTCGCCGACAGGATTTTGCCGCGCAGGTTCAAATATGGCCCCATATCTAGTGGGTGTCAAGCCGTCTTGTCTATACAAAGTGTGTTAGTGCTCTAAACACTCGCTTTTCTCCCAAAAATATCTCTAGCGGCTGCTCCCCGTGAATGCCTTCCGGCACGCCAAAATTGATCTCGTGCCGGGGCGGCGCCGGATCGACGCAGAATACGTCGACAAAGTCTGCCGGCTCGCCGGCGATCCGGACTTGAATCGCCTCCGCAGGCTCCATCTCTTCGACAGTAGCCTTCCCGATCCTTGAGGTGATTTTGCCGGTCGAAAGCAGGTCCACCCCGTCTGTCAGGTTCACCACGCAGGGTACGGAAACCGGGCGTGGCAGCAGGCGGATGAAATGCGAAGATCCGGCCAGCGTAACGTTTGCCAGTCCCGGCTTCAGCCCTGCCGGCAGCAGCGCGTTCACCTGGTGCAACCCGTCCGGGTCGGTACCCCCCAGGTAGGTCAGGGTGGCAGGCTGCCCCTCTACCGTCAAATCGAGGGAGTTCAGGGCGGCATCCCGGTCGAGTTCGTCCACCCAGAGCGAGATGGCGGCGAAGCGTCCGGCGACGGGCGCGGCCGGCTCCGAGCTGAAGGCATTGGTAATTCGCCGGATGCGAGGCGGCCGGGAAGGATGCCGGGGCAGCGCTTTCCTCCAGGTGGTCCACATGTACTGCGTGCTGAGACCTTCGAGCGCGAGAAGCTGCAGGCCGTGATCGGCAGCAAACCCGCGAACTTCCGCCGCCTGGATTCTCGCTCCGGCCCAGGTTGTGTATTCTTTCGCATCGGGCGGAAGCCCGTTGATCTGCAGGCGCGCCAAACCTCGGGGTTTCAATACCCGTATCGATTCTTCGAGGTACCGGAAGATCACTTCCCGGCTGGGAATGTGCTGGAAAACAGCGAAAGAGTATACAAAGTCAAAGCTTGCATCGGCGAACATCGCCAGCGAATCGCCCGTCCCGGCATGAACATGGGCGTGAGGCACGTTCGCCAGGTTCTGCCTGGCCCGGGCCACCATCTCATCCGAGACATCGACACCGTGGATCTCCCCGCACTGGCGGCTCATTGGCAGCATCAGGCGGCCGGGGCCGCACCCGATTTCGAGAATCCTGCGCACCCGGCCTGTGGCGGGTGTTCCTCGCCGCAGCTCGAGATTTAATGAGCTGAGAATCTCGGCCGCAGTTGCGAGGAAGCTTTCTACATCCTGTTCCCGGCGGCCGAAGGCAACGTAATAGTGTGCATCCTCGCGGGCACGCGCGTTCCAATCCTCGCGCATGCGCCCGGTGACGCCAGACGGCGGTGCGCTCATTCGAACCGCAACGATACAGTGAAAAGAATGCCCATGCGCATCGACGAGTTTAACGTGACCGTTCCCGATGGATGTGTGATCGGCGTGGTAGGGGATGACGCCCGCCTGCCCTATACCAATCTAGACCCGATCGAAATTTTGCAGCGGCGGCAGAGCGGGGAGACGTTGTTCGTGCGTGGCATCGATCCGCGCGTCTGCGACGAGGGCTGGTGGATACGGCCGGCAGGCGATCTCGAACGCGGCGACCCCGGCGAAATTCTGGCCGCGTATACTCGCGATCGTTACCGTCAGATTCAAATGCCGGCACCGTTTCGCAGGGGTGACGGTCGGGCGCGCCTCGTGTCGATCGAAACTCTGGATGCAGCCGGACAGCCGTCCAGCAGTTGGAGGAGCGGCGACGAAGTTCAAATTCGCGTTGCTGTCGAATTTGCGAATGACGTGGCCGATCCGGTGGTCGGCATCATGATCCGGACCCGGATTGGCACCGAAGTCTATGGGACCAATACTGAACTCGAGAAAGTTTCCCTGGGACCTGTAGCGGCCGGAGACCGCCGTGTTGTGTCATTCGCGTTCCGCTGCGACCTGTGTCCGCAGGAATATACCATTACGGCGGCATCGCACGATCCCGACGGGGTCTGGCACGACTGGATGGAGGATGCCGTCGCATTCCGTGTTACGGATTCGCGTTACACGGCAGGGATCGCAAATCTGCGCGCCCGGGTAAGCTGCAGCTTAGGCACTGAATAACTCGGTCTGTTCTAATTCCCCGTACCAGGCACAAATAAATGTGGACGCCTTTTAGGCGGTGATTGCCCTCTCCTCTTCGCTCGGCTCAACTCTTCCACCGCTGCTGCGTTAGAGGAACGATCAGACCTTGGCTAATTCTCATTTGTTTCGCAGATCATCGATATTGCACATTTCGAGATGCTTCTCAAAGTTCAAATCGAGGGCACTGCACACTTGACGCAGGCTGGCTTCGCTCGGGTTCTGCTGGCCTCGTATGATCCGACGAACCGATTCGAGGGTCAGATTCTCGCACTTGGAGGAAACTGCTCGAAAAGTCGTTTGAAGCTCGCTGAATCGACTTTCCAACGCATCGCTCAAGACACTCATATTTTCTTAATGTGATTTTAAGCTCGGTTTCGCTTCCGTGCGACCCAGAATCAGCTCCAGGAGTGGCACGTCCGGATAACCTCGCGGCATTCCAGCGGAGGATGCCGTTTCCGGACTACGAGCAGATCCGCGATCATGGCGGGCAGTTTGAATCACTGGCCGCGTATATTCCCAATATTCCCGTAGTTGTCGAGATCGACCAGAAACCGCAGCGGCTGTGGGCCCACGCCGTCACGCTCAACTATTTCCCCGTGCTGCAGGCCGCGACCGCGCTCGGCCGGGCGATTGGCCGCGAGGATCAAAATGGCGCGCCCGTCGCCGTGGTCAGTCACCGAACGTGGAAAATCCGTTTTGCCGGTGACCCGCAGATCATCGGCCGGGGCATCCGCCTGAACGGCAAGCTGGTGACGATTGTAGGCGTTGCCAGCCCGGATTTCCGCGGTGCTTCTCCGATGCTGCAGGTGGCGGATTTCTGGCTTCCCGTCACCCTAGGCGCGACGGTGCTTCCCGAGCTAAGCGACGGCGTACTCGAAAAACGTGTCGCTGCGTTTCAACTCGTCGGGCGGTTGAAGCCCGGCATCGGCCGCAGGCAAGCTGAAATTGCGCTGGATGCGCAGATCCGCAACATTGAGAAACAAACCGGAGACCCCAACGCCCGAAACGAAGGTTTACGCGCAAGGCTGGTCCACGGCGGACGCTTCTTTCCCGTTCATGACGACGATCTCGGGATAACACTCGGTCTTCCTCTGTCGTTGACCGGCTTGATGTTGTGGATTGCCTGCGCAAATGTCGCCACCATGGTGCTGGCGAAGGCACTGACGCGCCGCAAGGAGATTGGCATTCGCCTCTCGCTGGGCGCCAGCCGTGCGCGCCTTGTGCGGCAGCTACTCACGGAAAGTATGCTGCTTGCCGTGGCCGGCGGCCTCTGGGAATGGTGTGGGCGAAATGGTCCGAGAGTGCTTTGAATCTATATAAACCAGTGCTGCCGGGCCACATCGAGCTTTCGCTTTCGCTCAGTTGGGCGGCATTCGCCGTTACGTTGGCCGCAAGCATCTTCACCGGGATCTTATTCGGCTTAACTCCGGCGTTAGCGGCCACCCGGACGACGGTGAACACCGCCTTGAAGGATGCTGCGTCGGCTGGGAGAACGCAAGCCGTGGTTCGCCGTACGCGCGAGATCGGCATCCGGATGGCACTTGGCGCGCGCAAAGCCGATATTCTCCGGCTGGTGATGCGGGAAGGTTTCCTGTTGACGGTCGCCGGCTCGATCATTGGTCTGGCCGGCGCATTTGGCCTTGTACAATCCTTACGAACATTTTTTGCTGCTCTCTCTGATATCACCAGGACCACGCTCACCGATCCCTGGATTGTCGCGGGCGCGCCTTTGTTACTTTTCGTGTTGACACTCGCCGCGTGCCTGGT
This sequence comes from uncultured Solibacteraceae bacterium, assembly GCA_964441675.1. Taxonomy (GTDB): domain Bacteria; phylum Acidobacteriota; class Terriglobia; order Bryobacterales; family Bryobacteraceae; genus JAPKYZ01. Next base: position 13,724 of record CAYTVP010000073.1, read on the forward strand.
ACCCGCTGCCCGTTCGACCGCCATCGACCCGATGCGCGCCATTCGCGAAGAATAGCTGCCGGCAGCTCCCGCGTATCCTGAAAGGCATGATGCTTCGGTTTGCCCTGCTTTGCATGTTGGCCGCCGCAGCTTCAGGACAGGTCCTGCCTCCTCTGCGCCAGCAGAACGCCATTCAACAGGAGTGGCTGAAGTACCGTTTGGAGAATCACCTTCCTCAATTGATGCGCAAGCACGGCGTTTCGATGTGGCTGGTGGTTTCGCGCGAGTATAACGAAGATCCCGTATTCTTTTCTCTGGTTTCTCCCACCACTTTCGCCGCCAGACGCAGAACGATCTACGTATTTTTCGACAGGGGCCCGGAGAAGGGAATCGAGCGGCTGGCGCTCGGCGGCGGCTCTCAGGGTGGCTTGTATATCGTCTACCGCGACCCGGCCGATCCCAGCCGCGAATTGTATTTTGAGCAACAGTGGGCGATGTTGCGAAGGGTTATCGACGAGCGTAATCCGGCGAACATCGCGATCGACATCTCGCATACTCATGTATTCTCGGATGGCCTCTCGGCCGGGGAGCGCGAGCAGCTTGAAGAAGCGATCGGTGCGGAGAACAAGAAAAAGCTGATGCGGGCGGAGGCTCTTCCACTTGAATACATCAGCCTGCGTGTCCCCAAAATGATGCCCTACTACAAGGCCATGACCGATTGGGTACACGGCATGATCGTGCGCGCATTTTCGAATGAAGTAATCACGCCGGGGAAAACCACCAATCAGGATGTGGTCTGGTGGATGCGCGAAGA
>CAYTVP010000074.1:0-14507 GCA_964441675.1 uncultured Solibacteraceae bacterium
TGACCTGATAGCCATCGCCGCGTGGATCGCTTTCGGGGTTTACGAACGTTACCAACCGGGCCTTCTGATAGTCCTTTAAAACGAACCACGCAGAAGGGATCAGAATTGCGGCTCCCAGCGCAATCGCCGCGACGTGCTTCCATCGAAGCCCCGCTAAGAAGACTCCGCTGGCGAGGATGGGAACGTAGGTAAGCGACGTTCCCAGGTCGGGTTGCCTCATGACGAGTATCATCGGCACAAGCACCAACCCTCCGAGTTTTAACAAATCGCGCGTCTCCAGTTGATCCGTCTTGAGCTCGGTTAAGTACCGTGCGACGAGCAAGATTAGGACTATCTTAACGAATTCAGACACCTGGAACGTGAGTCCGAAAACGGAAATCCACCGCCTGGAGCCGAATACCTTCGTTCCCAGCGCGAACGTTACCAGCAGGAGCAAAACAGAACCGAAATATAGCAGCGGTACCCGGCCTAATAAGGAGTGGTAGTCCACGTGCGACACGATGAGCATCAACGCCGCGCCAAACAGGAGGAATATCAATTGCTTCCACCATGCGTCGTCCCAGATTGTCCCGAGAGTCGCCGAATAGATCTGGAGCACCCCCAAGGCACAGATCACCATGGTGATGATCAGCAGCGTCCAATCCAGGTCGCGGAACGAGCGGTATGTCTGGGCTGCCATCGCCTAACGCTCCATCTGCGCGGCCAGTCCGGATTGGGCGAAGGGCAGCACGTGCGCGACTGCCGACGGCGGTGGAGCCATTCGGCGCGCCTTCTTATCGAAGTGCGCCTTCATTACATCCCGTACAATCGGCGCGGCCAGATTTCCATGGGCGCCCGCCTCAAATAAAGCGACGACGACAATCTCCGGGTTGGATTTTGGCGCAAACGCTACAAACCAAGCATTGTCCACCATTCCCCGCCCCGCCGCGCTCTTAAGAAGCTTGTTTGAGGCAAGTTGCGCCGTGCCGGTTTTTCCACAAACCTCGACCTCCGGGATTCGTGCCCGGGCCCCTGTTCCTCCTGCCTCATTCACCACTCCATACATACCGTAGACAACAGTCGAGACATTCTCGAGATTGAGTTGGGCGGTAGTAGCAGCGGCAGTGTCCTGGTTCCGGAGCACGTGCGGCCTCTGCCAGACCCCTCCGGTGGCAATTCCCCCGATGGCGGCCGCCAACTGCAACGGGGTGACCATCAGAGCACCTTGCCCGATCGAAACGGAAGTCGTCTCACCGGCAAACCACTTTTGCCGGAAGGCTCGCATCTTCCATTTCGGCGTCGGCACCAGGCCGGGGGCCTCATGCGGCAAGTCGATACCCGTTTTGTGTCCCAACCCCGCTTCCTCAGCGTACTTGGCAATCGTTTCGATTCCCATCCGATTGCCATAGGTGTAGAAGAACGTATCGCAGGAGGCGGCAATCGCCTTGTGCAGCCGCGTGACGCCATGGACGGAATGGCACTTGTGGTAGTGGCCAAAAAACGTTCCGCCGCCGGTGCAATTCACCATAGAGGATTCATCGATCGCCCCGGTTTCCAATCCGGCAAGAGCAACAATCGGCTTAAAAGTGGAGCCGGGAGCCAGCTGTGCCTGAATCGCCCGGTTCAACAGAGGCTTATCCGGGTTATCCATGATCTCGCGCCAGAGCTTGGTGGGAATCCGTCCAGCGAAGGCATTCGGGTCGTAGGCCGGACGCGAAACCATCGCCAATACCTCGCCGTTGCGGGGATCGAGCGCCACCACCGCTCCGCGGCGTCCTTCCATCGCCAACTCCGCCACGGCTTGAAGGTCAAGGTCGATCGTTAGTTGAAGCGGCTTGCCGGGAATCGCCTCGCGAATCTCAACGACGTCCCGCTCGCGGCCCCGGTTATCGACCAGCACGCGGCGCTGCCCGTCAACGCCCATCAGCACGCGGTTATATTGACGCTCCAGTCCATCCTTGCCGATCACGTCGCCCGGACGGTAATCGATATATTCGGCCGTGTCGAGTTCCGCTTCGCTGATTTCGCCGACATAGCCGACGAGATGCGCGGCTAGACCGTCGCGAGGATAAAGACGCCGCTGCGTGTGCAGCAGTTCCATCTCCGGAAACACGTCATGACCGCGATGCGCTTCGACGAAGGCGAGATCCGCCGGGGTCAGTTCCTCTTTGATGACGATCGGTATGTACCGGGGCTGCCTGGCGAATCGATCAAGCCGTTGCTGCAGCTCTTCGAGATCAATATTCAAGCCCTCCGCGATATAGCGGACATGCTCGTCCTTCAAATTCTCCCGCGATAACCACAGCGAGAAAGTCGAATGATTGTCGACGATGACACGCCCGTCGCGGTCAAGAATCTTACCGCGCGGAGCCAGAATGGGCTTTGATTTAATCCGATTCCGTTCAGCGGCCTCGAGATAAACATCCTCTTTAAGCACCTGAAGATCCCAGAAGGACCACAGCAACAGGAGAAATACGATCAAGCCGAGGTACTGGAAAATCGAGATTTTCGCGGCCAGACCTTTGGTATCTTCTTTGTGCAGATCCGGTTCGCGTAGATAGTCGGGCTTTTGGGAGGGGAATAGATTCAATTTGGTCCCCGGTAATCCAGTCTAGCGGTTCGCGTAGTTCCGCTCGTAAAAACTTCGATACTCGCCGGATTTCACCCTGGACACCCAGCCGGAATTCGTGCGGTACCAGCCGATGGTGGCTGCCAATCCGCGGTCAAAATCCATAACCGGCTCCCAGCCGGTTTCCCGGGTCAGCTTGGCGTTCGTCAACGCGTAGCGGCGGTCGTGCCCGGGCCGGTCGGCGACGTACTCAATCAGGCTTTCCGGTTTGCCGGTCGTGGACAGGATGCGCCGGATCACTTCCAGATTCGGAAGCGAACAATTCCCGCCGATATTGTAGACCTCGCCCGGCCGGCCCTTTTCGAGAGCGGCATGGATGGCGGCGCAGTGATCGTCCACATACAGCCAGTCGCGAATTTGCTGCCCGTCGCCATATACCGGAAGCGGGCGGTCCTCAAGGGCGTTCGAAATCATCAACGGGATCAACTTCTCCGGAAACTGGTATGGACCGTAATTGTTCGACGCGCGAGTGACGGTTACCGGCAGCTTGTAGGTGGTGAAGTAGCTCAGTGCCAGCAAGTCAGACCCGGCCTTCGAAGCCGAATACGGGCTCGACGTCCGCAAGGGGTAGTCTTCGTCGGCGTCATGCGGCGGATCGATCGAGCCATAAACCTCGTCGGTCGACACGTGCAAAAACCGTGGCACTTTCAGGCGCCGCGCCGTTTCGAGCAGCGTGAACGTTCCGCGAAGATTCGTTTCGAAAACAGGCGCGGGCGAGTGAATGCTCCGATCGACGTGCGATTCCGCGGCAAAGTGGACGATCGCGTCCGGCTGGAATCCGCTGACGGCCCGTTCCACGTCATCGGCGTCGCAGATATCGCCTTGCTTGAAGGAATACCCGGGATTCTGGTCGATCTCCGTCAGATTCTCGGGGTTGCCCGCATACGTCAACTTGTCGAAGTTGAGGATTTGTACGTTGGAGAAGCGTGCGAGCGTTGTTCGCACAAAGGCAGAACCGATAAAGCCAGCACCGCCCGTAATGAATAGTTTCACTTGTGTTGTAGTTCCCAGTCGTAGGCGATTTGCGGATCGTTATGCGCAATCCGCCCCTCGTCCGATGGATCGTAATGGCGGTTGGTTACATAAACAAGCACGCCGGGCTCCCGTCCGATGACTTTATACCCGTGCGCTACGCCCGGCGGAATCAGAATCTGCCAGGTTTTCAGTGCTCCACAGTATAGAGTATTCCGGAGCCCGAACGTCGGCGAGTCGGCGCGCAGATCGACCAATGCCACTTGAAACATTCCCGCCACCGGAACCCAGAAATCGGTCTGGCGCTGGTGGATATGAAACGCCTTGATGGTCCCGGGATAGCTGAGCGCCGAAGACACCTGTGTGGACTCCACCGGAAACTCCGCCGCCGGCCCCTGACCAAGGCGGATCACTTCCAAAAAGTATCCCCGGTCGTCAGGCCAAAGACTGTAAGGCTCTACCACGACACCTGAAATCAGATCGGTGGATCCCGGTTTACGGATAATCGAGCCAATCCCTTTTTCCGCCTGTGGGAACGGAGGAGCAGCAGTCATTGTCCTCTCCATTCTACAATTCAATTGCAATGAAGCTTAACGATTGGGCAGATATCCAACTGGAGGAACTCAACCCCGCCATTTCGCGAAAGGCCATCCACAGCGAACGTATGACCATCTCCCGTTTGTTTCTGAAGCCGGGAGCGATCGTGCCCGAGCATCATCATGAAAATGAACAGGTAAGCATGATTTTGAAGGGCCGTTTGAAGTTTATTTTTCCTTATGATGAAGTCATCGTCCGTGCGGGGCAAGCTTTAGAGATCCCCTCTTTTGTGCCGCACAGGGTAGAAGCTCTCGAAGAAAGTGAAGCATTGGACCTTTTCGCTCCCGTTCGCGAAGACTGGCGTAACGGGGAAGACGCCTATCTCAGATCACAACCGGCCCGTTAGAACCGGCTCCGACTAATCGGCCGCGCCAGGCAAACAGCGTATTGAGCGGCGTGCCGGTCCGAAGAACGCGCCGGGCCGGCCACTCTACCAACCGGGAAGAGTCTCCGTGATCTTCGCCAATCAGAAACCCCTCGCCACGCGCGAGGATCGCGCGAGGAAACTGCAACGGTGGGTCGAACCGAATCGCCTCGGCCGTCCAGAGAACAGTGGGATCGGCGGGCGGCGTAAACCAGGTCACTCGCGCATCGGGCCGCTTCGACTCCACCCAAAGAAGCCGCTTGCCGATCCACGCCAGACGCGCCGACGCCGACAGCGGCTCCTCGTGGTACAGATTGATGGCAAACAGTCGCCACGGCAACTCAAACCAGGCGGGCGCTTGTACCCAGTAATTGCCACAAATCAGATCGGGCCGCCCGTCGCCGTCGATGTCGCGAACCAGCAAACCGCCTTGCTCGGAAGCCGTGTAGAAAGAATAGATTTCGCGGTATGGCCAGCGCCGGTCCCCCCGCGCAGGCCGTTCATCGAATCCCGGCGGTTCGTAGAATCGAAGCTGCATCCCGCGGTGAATTACCAGCAGCCCGCGCCTGCCGAACAACTGTATTTCCGCTAGATCAACAGCGTCTGCGCCGGTGTCGATCAACTCGCGGCGGCTGGCGTCGAACCGGATCAGCCTGCCGTTTTCCTGGAGCACGAATCCCTCACCCCATGCGCATCCCGCCGCAAAAACACCTTCGGCAAGGCGCCGGGCGCGAAGATCCGGAAGCGTCCATTCCACCAGCCCGTTCTCACCCCAGGTGAACAACCGATCTCCGCGAAGCGCTGCACCGATGATCTGCACACTATCGAAAATACTAGGACAGCCGATAAGTAGGTATCATGGCGCAACCTGTATCGCCTCCAACCGGTGATTGCATGCTGACTCGTTTCACCGGCCTGATGAAAACCGTCGTGAAGGGCAACTGGCAGCGTAATGCCTTCGAGCCGTGGGAACTCGAGCTTCTCCTGGACATCTTCGAGCATGGCGAAGAAATGCAACGGCATCGCAACCTCCTGGCCCGCTACCAGAAAGCAGTTGAGAAAAGGCTATCCAGTCATCGGGAAATGCCGATGAAGCTTTCCGAATACCTGGCCAGCCTGGAGGCTCGGCGGCGTGTGCGCCACCAATCCGAAGAAGAGACCGAGCCGTCCTGCGTGTCTGCGCTATCGTAAAAGTCGAAGGAGACTTACATCGGTATGGGTGAAGGCAGCGGAAAAGAGGCTGTCGAGGCGCAGTCGTTGGAGGGTACGCCCAATAAGAGCGGCCGCAAGGTTCACTGCGTGAAGTTTGGCCGCGAAATGTATGGGCTCGATGAAACGCCGTTTGACAATCATCCGCTCGGACAAAAAATCTATGAGAACGTCTCGTTCGAAGCCTGGAAGCTTTGGCTCGAGCAGATGAAGATGATCATGAACGAGTATCGGCTGAACTTGGGCACCAAAGAGGCGCAGGAGTTTCTGCTGGAGCAGATGGAGAAATACTTCTTCGGCGAAGGTTCCACGTTCCCCCCGGGTTACATTCCCCAACAAAAGGGCTAGTTTTCTCCGGCCGTCTTTGTTCGTAACCCAAGGCGGATATCGAATTTCTCACGAATCATTCCACATCCAGGGAGTCTGGTTCGTCACTTCTTTAAGTGAAGGTCTGGATTCTGGCGGTCATAGCAACGTTAGTCGTGTCTGCGCAGACCGACCCGATCGGCTGGCAGGCCGAAGAAGCTGAATCCAAAGGAAATATCGCCGTGGCCTGGGCCATGTACGCTCAAGCGGCGGCCCTGGACCCCGGAAATGAAAAGTGGGCCGGGAAAGTGCTGTCTTTGCGCGCGGCGGCGCTCGATAAGGCCAAGGTCGCCATAGGATCCGGCGCGGAAGATCTCCCCGAGCTCGATCCTTCCATCGTGCGGCCAATTACCGAGGACGAGTTGGCGGAGGTCAAGCGCATGCTGCCTCCACCGCAGCTTCGGCCGAACCCCGGCACTCACAAGTTCGATGTCCGCGGACCGGCGCGGCAGGTCATCGAGCAGACTCTGCATCTCTGCGGAATCGAGGCAATTTTCGATAGCCAGTACGATGTCTCCCAGACAGTACAGCTGCGGCTGGATGAAGCCTCGTGCGCCGATGCCATCAGCGCGTTGGGGTTGCTGTCGGATTCGTTTCTCGTGGCGATCAGCGAAAAGCTGGCGCTAGTTGTGCGGGATACGCCGGAGAAACGTCGCGAACAGGAACGCTTTGCCGCGATCACGATCCCGCTGCCGGAGCCTGTCGGCGTCCCCGAAGCGCAGGAAGCCGCGCGCGGTGTTCAGCAGTTGCTCGAGATTCAGAAGTTTGCAGTAGATTCCACTCGCCGCTTAGTGCTGATCCGGGATCGTGTCTCGAAAGTTCGCTTGGCGGAGATGCTGTATCACCAGCTGATGACGCAGCGGCCGGAGGTCGTTGTGGAAGTCGAGTTCCTGCAGGTAACGAAACAGCGGGATATGACATTTGGAGTCGATCTTCAAACGATGACGCAGATTGTAAACTTCGGCGGCTTGCTGAACTCAACCCCGCAGCTGACGTCGATGTTCCGTGGCTTTATTACTTTCGGCGGAGGCCTGACGCTTTTCGGAATCGGCATCACCGACGCACGCATGTTCGCTACGATGACCGATTCGCAGACGCAGCTCCTGCAGCGGGCAATGGTGCGCACCCAGGACAGCCGCGAGACTACGCTCCACATCGGTAACCGCTTCCCAATAATCACTCAGCAATTCGTCGGCGAGATTCCCGAGGACAATGAACGGCCCATCTACCGGCCGCCCCCGACCATCCAGTTCGAGGATCTCGGGTTTTCTATGAAGTTGACGCCGCGTATCCACGGAGCGACGGAAGTAACCTTGAAAATCGATACCGAATTTCGCGTATTGACCGGCCAGTCGAACAATGGCATTCCGGTCATCGCCAACCGGCAATTTACCGGCGAGGTTCGCTTGCGCGAGGGCGAATGGGCCGTCGCCGCCGGATTGACGGGCCACAGCTCGACTCGGGGATTCACCGGCATCATTGGACTCTCCGAGATACCCGGTCTAGGGTACGCTCTCCGAAACAATACCCGTAATCGCAGGAACGACGAAGTTCTCATCGTCCTGAAGCCCCAGATCGTGAATACCGGCGCCGCCTACGCGGTCCCGCGGCCGCTATGGGTGGGGACAGAAACGCGATCATTGCCACCGTTATGATCCGGCTTGCTACCATCTCCCTTTATGCCTGTTAAGGTGACGGTATTCAACAATGGCCCCATTTCGATTGAGGGCGATTTCGAAATTTATGATGCTGCGGGAAACAAGTACGGCTTGGCCGGCCGCACCAAGATCGGACTGTGCCGGTGCGGCCAGTCTGAAAACAAACCGTTTTGCGATGGCGCCCACGGGCGCTGCGGCTTTACCTCGCCGCTGACGGCTCGCGACCTTCCCCCTCCCAAGCCCAAAGCTTAAGCAGCAAAGGCCGGTAAAATTATTTTGTGTGTGGTGATGGTTCGTCTTTGGGCCGTTGCCGCGCGTCTTAACTCATGATGTTCCTACTGTTTCGCTTACGCGTTTTGTTATGTCTGGCAGCGCCGGTTCTCCTTAGCGGGCAGAATGCGCCCGCGCCCGCAAAGAAACCCGCAGACGTCCCCAACCGCGGAGATGCAAAGGTTGCCTCCGAGAAGAAGGCTCCGCCAGCGCGCGAAAAGGCTCTTCGCGCCGCAGTCAAGAAGTTTGCCGATGCCTTTATTGCGGGCAAATATCGTGACGCGTACCTATTGGTAGCCGACGACAGTCAGGACCACTTCATGACAATGAACAAGCCGCAGTATAAGGGATATGCGGTCAAGAACATCGAGTGGGCCGACAACTTCACGAAGGCGAGGATAACCGCCGACGTGGATACGGAATTCAAGTTCGCGGGAAACGTCTTGCCCGTCAAGCGGGAGTTGACGAGCGACTGGAGACTGGCAGGGCAGCGATGGGAATGGTATTACGTCCCCCTGGATTATGTGGACACTCCCTTCGGAAGGGTGCCGGTCACCCCAGGCGACTCCAAGTCAATCAACGTTCGGGAAGAGATCAAGAAGGGACCGAATGCAGAAACACTTGGGCAGGGGATTGAAATTGTGAAGCCAGAAGCTACCTTCTCCCGCAAGATACCGGGCGAGGCAGAGGTGGAAATCCGCAACGGGTTGCCGGGGTATGTGACGCTCAAGTTGGTAATGGCCGTTTACCCCGGCCTGAAAGTCCATACTCTTTCGCAGCGTGCTGGTCCGAACGAAACCGTAAAGTTCAAGTTTGTCTGGAGCCCGCCGGAAAACCCCGATTCACGCGATGTGGTGAATGGTATTGTCGTTGCCTCGCCGCTGGGACACCAGTATCCGATCAGCGTGCGGTTCGAAAACTAGAGCGCGACTCCCAGCTTTTCGGCAATCAGGCGCAGCAGGCGCCGGTCCGCGCCGGTAAATTGGCCGTTGCCGATCTCCTCTGCAAGATCCTTATCCCGCACGGAGACTACCTGCGGAAACGAGAAGAACAGCTCCTCATTCTCCTTCAGGGGTCGCAGCGGGATGGGTACCGCGGGCGTAGTGGGCACACCGTGGCCCGACATGGTGTTCCAGATGTTCACGGTCGCGGCATGCTCGCGGCTGAGCGCAAGAACATCCAGCACCGGTTTGCCATCGGCATCGGCCAGCGGCGTTCCGTCGATGGTTGTGGCCAGCACCGGATCGTAAAGGACGGTCGGACGAACGGAGGCCAGTGCGCCCGGATCGAACCAGGTCTTGGGCGGGCGGCCGGGGTCATACGGCGGCGCCTCGAGACCGGTCGCATTGCGATAGTCTTCGGGAGTCGAAAATGTCGGGAATCGGTGTAATTCGCCGATGCTATAAACGGCACGCGTGTTTGTAGTGGACAAGGGTGTTTCTCCTGCTCGAAATAGTGAGCAGAAAGAAAGGGCCGCGAGAGATGTCCCGCGGCCCAAGTGGCTCAATTGAAGGAGAATATTTCGCCTTCGGGTTTGTGAACCTGTTACTGTGCCCGTACCGGCAAGGTGGTGTACTTGCCATACACCAACTCGCCCTGATCGTCGCGGACGGCAATCGCATACGGCAGCGCGTCGCCCTCTCCCGCGATATCCAGAATCGTGAACTGCACCGAATACACACCAATCAGATTCGCTGCATAAGAGGCCGAGACCACCGGCAAACCATGGCCCCCGACTCCGACAATGATCCGGCTGGTGTCCACCGTCTGTCCAAGCCCGAATGTGTTCGTCCCAGCCACAGGATCCATGGGCCCGAGGCCCGTGAAAAATCCGGTAACCGTTTCACCCCATCTCGCCGGATTCGTGGGGCTGATATACGATCCGTCCGGCCGCAGCACCACTCCCTGTAGAACTTCCGGATTGAAGGTAGTCTCGAAAATACCGGGTGTCGTATGAGGAATGACCGCCTGGTACTCAGTCGTACCAATGGTCGACTTCACGGACACCGTAGCCTGGCCCGGCGGCAGTTCGCAGGGAACCTGTACGGACACCTGCTCAACACCTGCGACGTTCGATACGTAATAAATCGGGGCCGCTATGGAATTGAACTGCACGGACACTCCCGACAGCTCGAATGGAAGCAGGGCCAACTGTCCGCCCGGCGGCGTGACAACGCCGTTCACCTCTGGAGCGAAATTCGCGCCGCGAATCACTGCAACCGAGCACGGCGGCGCACCCGGGAGAAAGCTTGCGCCATTCACTAACGCATCGATACGCGGCAGCCTTTCCGTCACAGTGAGATGGAACGTCACCGAAGCGCCTCCGATCGAGGCGAGGACCGATGCCGGTCCGATGGTGGGGCCCGCGCGCACAACAACACCCGCCATACCAGCGGAATCGGTGGTGGCTTCCGGCGTATCCAGGATGACAGGCCCGTCAACGACCGAGTACGTTACCAGAGTGCCGCCCACCGGCTGCCCCGAGGCGGAAACCAGACGGACGGTCAGCGGTACGGCGAAGGTAGAGTCGATCGGAGCGTTCTGCCCGTCTCCTCCTGCTATGGTGAGCAATCCAACCGGCGTCGTGTTCGCCAGATTAAACGTGGCGCTCAACGCCCCCGCCGCGGCGAGTACCGTCACAGGACCCGGGACGTTGCCGAACGTCACCTGGGCGGAGGCTCGACCGGCATTGTCTGTGCGATCGCGCGGATTCACCAACGTTGCGCTCCCGGCCCCGATACTCCATCCCAGCTCGACGTTCTGGAGCGGGTTGCCCTGATTGTCGCGAACCTCAACGACAAGAGCCTGCGGCGTGGTCGTTCCCTGGGGCCCGCTTTGTCCGTCACCCTGGATGACCACAACAGCAGCCGGTGCCCCAGGCACTACCCGGATGTTGTAGGGGTAAGTGTTCTCGACTCGCCCACCGACGATGATATCCATCCTGGCAGTACCGAGCGTCGGACCGACGGCAAGGTCGCAGTATGCAACGCCGGTGCCGTCGGATAAAGAGCTGCCAGCGCAGCTGACCTGCGGACCCCCACTAGTTCCCGACACCGACGCGGTGATCCCCACGTTCGGAACAGGTACTCCGGTCATGCCGATCGGATTGGTGAAGATCCGCGCTTCAAACGCGCGCGGGATCTGGCTGCCGGCGGGCAGTTGATACGTCCCGCCTGTCTCATTGAGAGTCGTACCGATTTGGACACTGAGCGATGGTATATTCTGGCCCAACGATACACCGTGGAAACTGGCCGTTCCGGTGAATCCGGCCGAGGTAACCGCAGCTTCCACATGGAACGGCCGGAACTGTTCGCTCGCAGTTGCAATGAAGTTTTCAGTCTGGATAGTGCCTTGGGCTAAGCCGTCTGAGTCCGTGACCGTCTCGGACGTGAGCAACGTTGCACCGGGCCCCTCCACCAGAGTCCACCCGATGGCAGCCCCGGCAACCGGATTGCCCAGCGAATCGCGTACACGTACCTGGAACGATGCGTTGCTGCCGGACGCGATGGCTTGTCCCTGACCGCCGGCGACCGTGAACTGGCTGTCCGTCCCCGCGCTGGCGCTGACACGGATTGTAATGTCGATCGAGGTGGAGCCGGATGCGGCCTGGATGACGTAATTGCCCGCTGCACCCGGCATGGTGGCGCGGACCGATGCCAGCCCCTTCGAATTCGTGCGGGCAGTCGGCGAGCTGAACGTAATTCCTGACGCTGTGGTGCTGTACTGAATATCAACATCCGCGGCGGGCCGGCCTGCGGCGTCCAGCGCTCGTACCGCGATGGGATAAGAAAGCGCGCCAGGCGCAACAGGAACCGTCAACATCGCCGGGCGCAGGGAAGCGACACCCGAAGACGGCGTCGCCTGATACGAGATCGACGCCGCGGAACTGATCGTTGCCAGCGGTGGGCTGATTGTCGTCTGTAGCGTGTCGATGCGATAGGCGCTGCTGATTGTCTGCGCGAAAAAGTAGCGCGCAGTGGGCACTTCGTCGGACACCGCAATACCGACGGTGCCGGACGGAGCGCCGAGAGGAGTCAAAGTCGGGGGCTGAAGAGGATCGATCGGGATCGTATAAACCGTGCCGTCCTCTCCCACGGCGTAGGCGCGCGAATCCGAGGCAATCACCGGATTGGTAAGGTGCACCGGCCCCGTCTCGGAGGCGACGGTCCGGTTGTTGAGGTTCGCCAGATAGACGGTCGTTGCGACTCCGGTCTGGCGGGACATCATAAAAACCCGCTGTCCGTCCGGCGTGAAGTACGGCTTGCCGGGATCGCCCATGAACGGAATTCCATCGGGTAAAGTAAACACGATGCCGTCGTCTCCATCGACCTCAAAGAGCGCGCCGGAAGCAGCCACATATACCAGGCCGTTTGGTCCCACAGCCACACCGCCAGGAGTGCTGGGCAGGGTCTCGGTATCGATGATCTGATTCGTCGCCAGACTCACTGCGGTCAGTGTGCGGCCCGTAGAGCTGGTGATATAGGCGATCCGCGAATTGTGTGACACGGCGATGTCGTCCGGTGCTATGCCCACGTTCACTTCCGGCGCACCGGGAGGCACTTCGTTCGAAATGTCGATAATCCGGAGACTGCCGGCCAGAACAAGAAGCTTTGAGCCGTCCGGCGTGAGCGTTGCCGCGTGCACTTGCGCGGTGAGACTGAATCTCGTGATCTCGGTATAGTTCGCTACCGCGTCGAGAACGACGACAGTGCCGGAGCGCCCGAGAACATACGCGCGGGTGCCTGCCGGGTTCAGGAAGATGAAAGTGGGATCGGAAAGGTTGGGGACTGCGAACGTAACGGCATTCTCAAAAGGGTTCGCATTCAAAACGCTAATCTGGCTTCCCTGACCGCTCTGCGGCAAGACGAATAGATTGGTGGCGGCCGGCGCTAAGGGCGCCGCCGCGGCCATCAGAGCCAAGGCGGCACAGACGCGCGTACACAAAAAACTCATGTTCAAATTTCTCTCTCCAGACGAGAATCGGCGGTATGAGGGTTTGAGCGCGGGTGCACTCCAGTGTAGCACCGCGCAAATGGAAATGAGCCCCGGAAAATCAGGGCACGGAATAAAAAAATGGGGAGGCCAAAGCCTCCCCATTTTGCTACTGCTTGACAGCTACCTCAGCTTAGTGAGTGAGCCGTTCGATCGTCGCACCGCTGACGCGCGATCCGGTGTTGGAGTTCAGAACCAGCGCGAGGTAACCCTCGGCTATTCTGGACGCACCGAAGTCGCTGACGAAAGCGAAGCCATGTGCTAGCTGGAAGTTGCACTGCGCGATCAGGTAACCGGAGAATCCGGGACCGATGCGAGCACCGCTGCCAAACGCCGGAGAATCAGTCAAGCTGAATGCCCAGACGCGGCCAGCGTTGATGACAGGCGATTCACCAGCAGCCGGAACCGTCGCGCCGGAATCATAGGCGCCGTACGGGTTGATGGTGCAAGTGCCCGACTGGTTGGGAGTAGACAACGGCGACGGATCGGCGGTCGTATTGGAGATCGCGATACCGGTGTCGTAGCCAGCTGCCGTGGTCACGTACGGATACAGCAACGTGGTCGAGCAGATGGAAGTGCTGAAGGCATTGGCCGAATCGCCCACATCCGCAAAGCGCGGAATCGCAGTGGTGGAGCCGACCGGAGCCAGAGTACCCTTGGCGGACGCAGTACCGATGCCGATCGACGGGCCGGCGGTATACCGGGCGATGAACGGAATCGAAAGCGTATCCAGGGTGGCCGTGGAGTTGTTGCCGTCAATGATAGTTTCTACCGAGTAGATAATCTCGGCGCCCGCGGTGCCGTACGAACCGGCATACTGAGAGTCACCGGAGCGTGGGACGTAGAAGCCATTGATACCCGAAGCGCCCGAGCTGCCGATGCCGGAGACCGGCGTCAGCACGTTGTTTCCGGTCGAGAACGCGGAGTTCGGAACCAGAACAGTAACGCCCGCCGGCACGTCGCTCAGGACCACGCGAAGATAGGTGGCGTTGGTTGCGCCCGCGCCTTCCTGCGCCTGGTTGCGGAGTACGTTCGAGAAGTTCTCCGAGAACCGGAAGAAGCCGCTCACGTTAACGCCCTCGAGACAGGTCGGGAACGACGCTGCTCCAAAGCTTTCGCCGGCATTGTTGCCGCCGATGACCGAGAAATTCAAGCTCTTCGGCAGAATGGTGGCAACCAAGCTCGGGTTGTTAGACAACGGCAGAACCGTCGTAGCCGTGTCGGAAACCGTCGTGATTACGAGCGTGGCATGCACGCTGGCAATACCGGCGGAGCTTGCCTGGTTGGCGTTCAGGCGAATACCGCTGATGGTAAACGCGTTGGAACCGGTACCCGCGCCCCCAACCGTGAAGCTGATTGAGTTCGGCAGACCGGAAGGATAAGCAACGGTACCAGCGACGACCGGAATGCCATCAGCCGTCACTGAGAGGCTGGGCGCGCCAGTCCCTGTCGTGGCGGTGTTAGTTACGCT
>CAYTVP010000075.1:0-11402 GCA_964441675.1 uncultured Solibacteraceae bacterium
ACCGACCCGGAAACGCCCCGGATCTCGATCGAGCCGTTGACGTTGCTTGCCTCTATTTCTCCTTCCACGTTCTCCACGCGCAGTTGGCCGCTATTGACCGTCTTGATGACAAGCGAGGTTCGCTGCGGCACTTGTATCGACAGATCCTGCGGACGGTCCCAGCCTTCTCCGTCGATGCGTACTATGTTGTTTTCTTCGGTGACGGAGAGTCCACTGCCTCCGCTATAGACGCGCTTCATACCGCTTGGGACATTACTGCTGCGGTCCCGTTCACGTCCCTTGTACTCCACTACTACGTCTTTCGTCGCGCCGCCGGTGACGGTGACACTCCCCTGGAGGAGATTCACGCGGATCGTGGAGGGGCGATTCGCATCGGACAGCGGTATCGTCAGCCGCTCTTGTGCATAATGCGGCAGCGAAGCGCCTAACGTGGCGGCGATCACAACTATTCGTCTCATCAAAGATTCCTCACTGTATCGGCGAGTTGAGCCGTTCGAGAGCCAACTTCGCCCGTTCCTTTACGACTTGATTTACTTCGCTTGCCGACTGAAGTTCCCGCAAAGCATTCGCTGCTCCGTGGTCTTCCATTTCGACGACAGCATTGATGAGAGCGATCTGCACCAGAGGAGAATCGCTAGCTGTCAAAGCGTTCGCCATACTGTTGCGCACGGTTTCGTCGCCGGAGAAGCGTTTCAAAGCATCCACGGCTGCCAGCCGCACATTGACGTTGGGATCGCGGCGGAGCGTCTCGATCAGAGCATTCACGACATCCCCGTCCGGACGGCTAAGGGTGGCTGAAGTTAAGACGCCCTTCAGACGGTCCGAAGCGGACTGCTGCCGCAGCATCGAGACGATCACTGCCTCCCGCAGGCCTCGCACTTCCTCGCGCAGTGTTGCTACTTCGGTAGGCGGCTGTGATGGGCCCATAGCGGGAATACCACGGCCGGCAATAAATCCACCTATGAAGACCGCTGCGGCGATTGCCCAGGGCCGCCACCTCATCCCGCTGTGCGATGCATTCGAAAGCATTCGCTCGAACCGGTTGCGCACTTCGAACGATGGTGCCAACGTGGGAAGACTGCCCAACCTTCGCCAGATATCAACCGCAGAACGGTCGTCTTCATCCATTATCTGTTCGAACTGCTGAATCTCTTCCGGCGTCATCCGCCCGGCGAGATAGTCGGCAAATTGCTCGTCATGCCGTTCGCCACGCATGGGGCCTCCCACTTAACTGAAAGTAAATGTCTCGAAGCTGCTTCACGGCCCGATGGACACGCGTCTTCACCGTACCGGTTTCGATCTCGAGCAGCGCCGCGATCTGCTCGTACGGCATCTGTTGAAACCGTGCAAGAACCAGAAGCTCGCGCTGCGCTTCAGGCAGCTTGTCCAGCGCTTGTCGAAGTAGCTCCAGATCCTGATTCTGTTCTAAGCCGTTCGAAGGGTTTACTGGCAAATCCACAGGTTCCTCCGTGTGAACTTCGCGGCGTCGTTTGCGGGCCTGATCGATGTAGGCATTCCGGGCGATGCGATACACCCAGGTAGTGAAAAGGTTGCCATCCCGGTAGGTTTCCCGGTAGCGCAGCACACGGACGAAGATCTCCTGCACCAGATCTTCGCTCCATTCGCGCTGCCCGGTCATTCGCATCGCGTAGCGGAACAGGCCCGCATGATGCCTGTTGAACAGGACGGCAAGCTTGCCTGTATTTCCCAGGCGCACGGCGGTCATCAACTGCTCGTCCGTTGTTTGTGGCAAAACCTGCGTATCCGTCCGTCCTATGAGGCTAATACCGTCGGACGGGCGGAAGGTTCCCGCGAAAAATTGCGCGTGGTGACGGTTTTGGCGCAATGTTGTATAAGAAGGCATGCTGAGCCGCCGAACCTGTCTTTCCGCCCTTGTCGGCGCCACCTGTGCGCGAGCGGAAGGTCGCATTTTAGGCCAGGGAGAGCACCGTTATCGCGTCGTCGCAGGATGGGGTGTCTTGGACCACCAGACACCGGTAAAGAACTGTCATGGGATCGTACGCGATGCCCAGGGCCATCTTATTCTGCTGACCGATCACACAGCAAATAACGTCATCATTTACGACAAGCGCGGGCGGCTGGTTTCGAAGTGGGGAACAACCTTCCCTGGGGCGCATGGTTTGTCGATCGTCACCGAGGCTGGCCGAGAGTTCCTGTACATTACCGATTTGCAGACCCATAAAGTGGCCAAGACGACACTTGATGGAAAGTTGCTCGCTGAATGGGGCTGGCCGGAAGCCACGGGCAACTACCGCCAGGAAGCGGACTACAAGCCGTCCTGGACCCTGCACATGAAGGATGGATCGTTTTTCGTGTTGGACGGGTATGGACAGGACTATATTCTTCGCTATGATGCGGCGGGCAGGATGACTCACATCTTTGGCGGAGCGGAAGGAGGAATCGTTCATTGGGGTCCTCATGGAGGGATGCTCGACATGCAGGGAAACACGCCCACCCTGCTCATCGCGATGAGCGACCAGCAATACTTGTTGCGTTTGACCGTTGAAGGAAAAAAGTTGCAGCAGGTGGACTTGCCAGGCGGAAATCCGCGCCAGATACGCCAGCACAAGAATCGTTATTACGTGGCGCATCTCGGCGACAATTGGCCGAAGGACCGTGCCAGCCGCGGGTTTGTCTCGATTCTCAATGCCGACCTACGGGTGATTTCCAACCTTGCCGGCTCAGCACCAGAGTACGATGATGACGGGAAATTGCGGACCATGCGGCATACAGACGACGTCTTTATTCACCCGCATGACCTCGTTGTCGATGAGGACGACAGTATCTATGTAGCTCAATTTGCCTCGGATGCAACTTACCCGATCAAGCTGGAGCGCGTTTAGCGGCGCCAATGATTTCACGGCCACGGTGCGGAGCGAAAGACACGAATGGCTTCCCCTACTGAATGGAGCGCAGAGGGCTATTCGACTATCTCCGGGTTGCAATCGGCGATGGCCTCAGAAGTGCTCGGTCTCCTCAGCCTGAACGGCACGGAAAATATTCTGGATGTCGGGTGCGGTGACGGAAAAGTCACTGCGCAGATTGCATCCCGAGTGCCGCGCGGAACGGTTGTTGGAGTCGATCAATCCACTGAAATGGTGAGGTATGCGTCCGATCGATTCGGAACGGGCGCATGGCCCAATCTACGATTCCAAACAGCCGATGCGCGCCATCTCGGATTCTCGGAAGAGTTCGACTTGGTTGTGTCTCTGAATGCGCTGCACTGGGTGCCGGACCAGGAAGCGGCTCTTCGCTCGATCCAGGCTGCCTTGAAGCCCGGCGGTTTGGCGCAGTTGCGGCTTGTGCCCCGAGGTGAACGAAAAAGCCTCGAAGAGGTGATTGAAGAAACTCGCCGTTCCTCGCGATGGTCTGCCTATTTTCGCGAGTTCAGCGATCCATATCTTCGGCTGACGCCCGAACAATACCGGGCAGTGGCTGAGCGGAGTGGACTGAGGGTCGCGTCTGTCGAAGTTACTTCCAAGATCTGGAATTTTCCTTCGCGGGCGGCTTTTGAGGAATTTGGTTCCGTAACATTTGTGGCGTGGACGCGATTGTTGCCTGAGGACAAAGAATCGGCTTTCGTCAGCGATGTACTGGACCGATATTTAGACGGCCAGAATGGCGCGAATACCTTTCGGTTTTACCAGATGGATGTTCAGGCCGAGAGGTACGAAACGCCCGGCGGCACAAATGCAAACCGGGCAGACGTTTCGGAGTAGGCTTGCTGTCGAACACTCGCCGAATGCCACTTTCGATTCACGTCGCTTTTTGCGATTCTATGTTCTTGAGGTTTGAATCTGAAGAACTCTGTGGATTTCTGAGTTCGCTTGGGGATGCTTCCTTCGATTGAGGATAATCGAGCAGGGCCTGCTGGAAGCGGCAATTGCAAAGTTCACTTCTGTGCTCCGAACCTGGACGCCGATTCTCTGTCTGAGTCTGTTACCGCTCGGACTGTGCGCGCAGGGCACGCCGGAGAATACGCCATCTGAGCCCGATGCGTTAATTTTCACGAACGGGGAAAAGCTGATCGGACGTTTCGTGCGTTCTGACGGCGATTCGGTCGTCTTTCAAAGCGAATCTCTGGGCGAGATCACCGTGAAATGGTCGAAGATCCGGAATTTTGAATCAAAAAAAAAGTTTGCCGTCATCGACAAGGAGATGAATCTACGCAAGGGCGAGGATACGGCGAAGATTCCTCAGGGCTCTCTGTCGATTCGTGGTGAGAATCTCGTAATTGAGAATGCCGAAGGCAGGGAACAGACCTTTCCGATCGCTGTGACCGAGCACGTCGTCGATCAGAAAAGCTTCGAGAACTCCATTCGGCAGCACGATCGTTTTCTCGAAGGATGGAAGGGCGGGCTGACGGCGGCCCTCAGCATCGTGCAGGCAACACAGTCCAGCCAAACGTACACCAGCCTCGTCAACTTAACGCGAGCCGTTCCTCAGGAAGACTGGTTGGCCACCCGTCAGCGAACCATTGTTCGTTTCAATTCGTCCTTTGGAACGCTGAAACAGCCGAATTCGAGGGAGCTACGGACCGAAATCTTCCATGCGGATGCCGAACATGACATTTACCTCACAAGGCGGTTCTTTATGTTCGCTCAGACGGCCTTCGATCATAACCTCTCACAAGGTTTGGATCTCGCACATCGCTACGACGGTGGTGTCGGTCTCACTGTTCTGAAGACTGAATTCAGGGAGTTCGATCTGCGAGCCAGCATCGGATATCTGAAGCAGCAGTTTATTGATCCGGCGCAGAATCAGAATTTAGTGAGCTCTGTCTTTGCGCAGAGTTATACACATCGATTTCCCCGCCGCATGACGCTGGTTCAGCGCTTCACTATAACGCCCGCCTGGAACAACCTGAGTGCGTACTCGGCGACCGGCGATGTCACGTTGATCTTTCCGCTTTATCAACGATTGACGTTTTCTGTTGGCCTCATGGACACCTTTATCAACAACCCGTCTCCCGGTTTCCAAAAGAATTCGTTTCGCGCGACTACTGGAATTACCTACACACTGAAGTAATGCCTGGCGCAAACGCGCGGATTGGTCCTGACTGCGCAATTTCTCATTGACAATGTTGCATATGGACTATTCATATCCTCATTCACGGCTTCTGAAGAGGAAAGCGAAATAGCTAACCCATCGCCGGGTCGCTGATACTGTCGCGGCCGGTCTCCAGACGTCCGGCGAATCGTCGCGCATATTCTTCGCGGCCTTCGACGGTCGCTGTGAAGTCGTACCAATTGCCGTACTCGGCGACATTCCACAGATGCTCGGGATCGCCTGCTGAAACCTTCCACGGTCCATCGCGGCGATAAGCATTCGCCTTCACAACCACCTGTGTGCCTGTGCCCGGCGGCACGAACGCTCCGATGGTAGCTTTCTCCGGAAGATAGCGAAGCTGGATCTCAGGCAACATCTCCGCCTTGTCGCGAATCCGGTCGCGGAACTCTCGCAAAAAGCCGTTCGGTGCGTATACCCAAAGGTCGTACGCGCCCTCAACCAAATCCCAGCGATCGCTCAACTTCTTTCCCGCCTCTACCGTATAGCGCCGGGGAATGCGTTCCAGGTAGAGCCGGTCGTAAACATGGAATACGGCGCCCTGCGCGCCGGAATTCTCAAATGTCAATGTCACTCCGGATTCGGGCGCCACCTCGGCCCGCACTTCCATTTCGTATGGCAGCGCGCGGGAGGGACGAGTTCCGGTTTCCTGATACGGCTTGCCGGCGACAGCAGGCGGGACCGGCTTGGGCCGCGTGCTGTGCTCTTTGGCAACAGCCGCGGAGTTGGTGATCTCGGGAAGCTTCTCGAAAACCGGATCGTTCGGCCGTACGAAGTCGAACGCAGATGTCAGGTCACCGCTGATGGCGCGGGCCCAGGGACTGATGCCAGGAAGAAGGACATCGAAGCGGCGCTCGAGAAATCGTCCCACGGAGGTATGATCGAAGACCTGCGAGTTTACCCAGCCGCCCTTGCTCCACGGCGACACAACGTACATCGGCACGCGCGGACCAAGGCCCCACGGCCGGATCTGCCCGCTGATTTGATCGGAAGCGTCCCGGTATTTTCCGAGATGATCGTCGAAGTATTCACCGCGCAGATCGAGCGTCGCTTTTCCAGCCAGTGTGCCATCGGCGTTGTATGAAGGTACGGCGGGCGGTGGAACGTGATCGAAGAATCCGTCGTTCTCGTCGAATGTGAGAAACACGACCGTCTTGCTCCAAGCCGCCGGGTTAGCGGTGAGCGCATTTAAGATGCGGGCGGTAAATTCAGCTCCCTGTAGCGGACTCGAAGCGGAGGGGTGCTCGGACCACTGGGCTGGCGGCAGCACCCAGGAAACCTGGGGAAGCTTATTTTCCTTGACATCCTTGGCCAACTGTTCGAGCGACCAATGAGACATGCCCCTCTTATATAAGGGCGAATCCGGCTCGGCTGTCCGAAAGCTTTCAAAGGCAAGCCCGCCATGCATCGCCCCGGTCCAGTTGTTATTCGGGTCCTGGTAAATGCGCCAGTGGATGCCAGCCTTTTCGAGGACGTCCGGGATTGTCGCCCAGCGAAATGCGGAACCTTGGTAGGTGTAACCTGGTTCGGGCAACGTCCCCTTGATCCAGCAGCGCAGATTGTTCGGCTCGGAATCGGCATCTGTACAATTCTCGCCGCGCGCCCGGACTTCCGGATTGAAGTTCGAACCGGACCAGAAAACGATCCGGTTCGGATCCGTCCCCGATGCGATCGAGCAATGGTAGGCATCGCAGATAGTGAATGCCTCGGCAAGAGCGAACTGAAAGGGAATGTCCTCGCGCCGGTAATGTCCCATCGCGAACTGTGTCTTGTGCTTCGGCCACAGGCCGAACTTGCCTTGGCTCCACGCCGCTTGGGCGTCAGAGAAGGAATGCGGCGTCCCGGGCACGCGCAGCGCGCTTGTTGTCTTGGTATCCAGGTGATAAGGCGGAATATCCTTGTTCCCATCGGATTGCTGCCAGACAACTTTTCCTCCGGTCATCGGAATGGCATGGCGATCGCCAAATCCGCGCACACCGCGCATGGTGCCGAAGTAATGATCGAACGACCGGTTCTCCTGCATAAGAATCACGACATGCTGAACATCGGCGATGGACCGCGTGTCATTTGCGGCGGGGATGGCCAACGCCCGGCGAATGCTTGGAGGCATAGCGGTTAACGCTGCGGCTGCCCCCGCCGCACGGGTTGCCGACTTTAAAAATTGCCTCCGGTTCTTGAAAGACATATCAATCGACAGACTACCGCGACTCGATTGCGCGGATATGATGGCCTGCGTTACCATCGCCGAAGAAAAGGCGAAAATGGGAACGCTCTCACTATTTGGAACACGCGAAGTAGCCGGATTGGACGCGGCCCTGGAACGATTTCGCGAGTTGCGGAACCGCCCGAACTCGCCGATCCGCCATATTGAGCATCAGCCGGCGCGGGCTGCGGTGACGGTGCCGATTCCCGAGGAAACGGATCCCCGGCTGCGCCAGATGTTGGTGCGACGCGGCATAGAAAATCTCTACACACACCAGGCCGATGCATTTCAGCATTCGCTGGCAGGACGGAATACGGTGGTGGTGACGCCCACCGCGAGCGGCAAAACCCTGTGCTACAACCTGCCGGTGCTGCAAAGGCTACTCAGCGAACCGAGTGCCCGCGCGGTTTATCTGTTCCCCACCAAGGCACTCGCCGAGGATCAGAAGCAGGAGCTGAACGGGGCAGTCGAGGCTAGCGGATTGGAGATTCGTGCCTTCACCTATGATGGCGATACTCCGCAGGATGCCCGCAAAGCCATCCGGGAACGCTCACAGATTGTGTTGACGAATCCCGACATGCTGCACGCCGGAATTTTGCCGCATCACACACGCTGGGCGAAGCTCTTCGAGAACCTGCGCTATTTCGTGATCGACGAGCTGCACTATTATCGCGGCGTTTACGGAAGCCAGTTGGCAAATGTGATTCGGAGGTTGAGGCGCATTGCGAAGTTTTATGGATCCGAACCGCAGTTCGTCTGCTCCTCCGCCACGATCGCCAACCCGAAGGAGTTGGCTGAGGCGGTATGCGAGGCGCCATTCACGCTGGTGGACAGGAACGGCGCTCCCAAAGGCGAGAAGTATTTTGTTTTTTACAATCCGCCGGTGGTGAATCAGCAGCTTGGGATACGGCGCAGCTACCTGAAGGAAACGTGGCGAATCGCAGCAGACTCGATCGACCGCGGCGCACAAACGTTGGTGTTCGCCAACAACCGTTTGGCTACGGAAGTCCTCCTGACTTACTTGAAGGAGAGTAGCGAACGCGCGGCTTTCCCTGCGGAAACCATACGCGGCTATCGCGGCGGGTACCTTCCCAAGGAGCGGCGTGAGATTGAGCATGAGTTGCGGGACGGTGCGATCCGGGGAATTGTCGCGACCAACGCATTGGAGCTCGGCATCGATATCGGTTCGCTCGATGCGGTTGTGATGGCCGGATACCCCGGTACGATTGCATCCACGTGGCAGCGCGCCGGGCGAGCCGGACGCCGTCAGAAAACATCGCTGGCGGTGCTGGTGGCTTCCAGTGCGCCGTTAGATCAATATGTTGTGGAACACCCGGAGTACTTCTTTGCTCAGGCGCCGGAACAAGCTCACATTAACGCGGGCAATCTCGAAATTCTGCTGAACCATGTAAAGTGCGCTGCTTTTGAGCTGCCGATTCAGGATGGCGAAAAATTTGGACCGCACGACACGCAGCCTCTCTGCGAATTTCTGAAAGATTCCGGCGTGCTCCACCATTCCAATCGGGCGTGGCACTGGGTATCGGATACTTATCCCGCGGACGCCATCAGCCTTCGGGCAGTGACCAGCGACAACTTTGTAGTTGTCGATACCACCGGTAGAAACGAGATTATTGCCGAGGTCGCGTTCCCGGCGGCTCTCACTGCGCTTCATGAGAAGGCAATCTATTTGCACGATGCGCGCCAATATCAGGTGGAGCGCATGGATTATGAAAACCGGAAAGCCTATGTGCGCCGCGTTGCGAGCGAGTATTTTACGGACGCGATTGACTACACGAAGGTGACGATTCTCGATGAGTTCGGCTCGCAGCAACAGGCATCGGCGCGCGCGGTGTATGGCGATGTGCGGGTCAACCGGCAAATCGTTGGATTTAAGAAAATCAAGTTCTTTACCCTGGAGAACGTTGGGTCCGGCAGGTTGTCGCTGCCGGAGCAGGAAATGCACACGACGGCGTTCTGGCTTCATTTCCCGGAGAGCTTTCTGAAGGAGTTTGAGGACTTGACACCATCCGAGCGGCAGCAAGGATTGTCGGGGCTGGGAAACGCGCTTCGGACTGCCGGATCGCTGCTGGTAATGTGTGACCCGCGGGACCTTGTCACCGCTATGAGCGAGGATCCGTCAAACGGTCTGGCGACGTTTGAGCCCGACCTTTTTCTTTATGACAACTATCCCGGCGGTATCGGACAAAGTGAGCCGCTGTTCCGTCAGTGTGGTAAATTACTCGATCTGGCGGCGGACCTGATCGGCGGTTGTACGTGCGAGAGCGGTTGTCCCAGCTGCACGGGTCCGGCGGGGGCAGGAGGCGAACGCGCTAAAGAGGCCGCCGGGAGGATCCTCGCCGCTTTGAGAAGATAAGTACTAGTGAGCATAGTTGCGACCGGTGTTTATTATGCGATCGCCTTAGCAGCCGCGGGGGCACTGGCGTGGGTATTCGCACATCATTGGGCCTGGGGCTTACCGTTCTTCATTCTTGCCGTCTTCTGCCTCTATTTTTTTCGCGATCCCGACAGGCAAGTGCCGATCGGGCCGGTGGCCGTTTCGCCGGCTGACGGGAAGATCGTCGCGATGACAACCGACCCCGACGGACGGCGCCGGATCGGCATCTTTCTGAACGTCTTCGACGTACACGTCAACCGTTCGCCGATTGCCGGAACGATCGAAAGTATTCGCTATCGCCCGGGAAAGTTTCACGTCGCCAGCCGCATCGAAGCGGTGGCGGAGAACGAACAAAATACCTTTGTGGTCCGGGACGGCGAAACCGTGGTCGAGTTCAGCCAGATCGCCGGCTTAATCGCCCGGCGTATCATCTGCTACAAGAAGCCGGGTGACCTAGTGTCGGTGGGCGAGCGGGTCGGCCTGATCCAGTTTGGATCGCGCGTGGATATTCTGTTCGGCTCCGAATGGGAAATCGTGGTTCAATCCGGCCAGCGGGTTAGCGCCGGATCGAGTATCCTAGCGAAACGGAAATCCGCGCAATGACCCAGCCGACACCGAAACCGCCGCGGCGGGCAGCCTATGCCCTACCGACGCTTTTTACTGCCGGTAATATTTTCCTGGGATTTCTCGCAATTTTCCAGACGTTTGAGGCCGCGATGAAGACCGCGGCAGGCGATCCTTCGGCAACCCACAATTTCGACAATGCGGCGAAGTTCATTGGCATCGCCGTTGCCTTCGATGGATTGGACGGGCGCATCGCCCGGATGACAAATACCGTCAGCGACTTCGGGCGGGAGATGGATTCGCTCGCAGATGTAATTACTTTCGGCCTTGCTCCCGTGGTGTTGGCATTTGTCTGGGGCGTTTACTTCGCCGATGGAGAAACCGGACCGGTTGTTCAACAGCAACTCCGTCAGCTAGGTTATTTAGTCTCGTTTCTCTTTCTTCTCTGCGGGGCGATGCGCCTGGCGCGATTCAATGTGCAGACCAACCCTGTGCCGCGCAATCCCGGGAGACCGGACAGAAAGTATTTTGTTGGGCTCCCGATTCCCGCGGCTGCGGGGATGGTAGCCGCAGTGGTATATGCCGGTGGCGTCGGCGCACTGGAGACCTGGTATTACACCGTTGCGTGGATGGCGCTCGTCGGCCTTCTGAGCTTCCTGATGGTGTCCACCTGGCGCTATCGCAGCTTTAAGGACCTTAATTTGCTCCGGCCTCGCTCACCGTTCAGCATCCTGATCATGGGTGCGTCCATCTATCTGTTGGTCTATTATTCCCGGCCCGCCCTGCTTGCGCTTGGCACGTTGTACGTCGGAAGCGGGATTGCAGTCCGCCTCGGCGGGATATTCCGACGGCGCGGCAGGACTCCGTCGCCGGAACCAGAAGGAAATCCAATTGGCTAAACCGGCTTCCGCGGTCCGCCTCGCCATCGTAGGCAGTGAAAGCTTGCTGGGACGTGAGCTGCGCGACCTGCTCTCGAATCAGCAATTGTCATCACGCGTGGATCTGCTGAGCGAAGGCGATGAGAATGAACGCGTGCTGTCCGAGCAGGATGGCGATCCGGTACTTCTGGCTCCGCTGAATAAGCAGGCCCTTGAAGGCGCGCGGGTAGTACTCCTTACCGGTTCCCCCGCATCCGCCCGGCGTGTGGCGGCA
>CAYTVP010000075.1:11412-13159 GCA_964441675.1 uncultured Solibacteraceae bacterium
GCCAGGGGTGGCCCGTCTCGAAGAGCATCGCCAGCATCTTCCGCCAGAGATCGACGGCTCCGACACGCTTGAAGAGCGTGATCTCCCCCGCATCCGCCCGGCGTGTGGCGGCAATGAAGCCGAATGCGACGCTCATCGATCTTACGGGCTCGTTGGAAGGCGGGCTGCTGCGGGCGCCCGAAGCGGAGCCGGAGCGCTACCTTGCACCCGAGTCGCGTCTGGTGACCATCGCTCACCCGGCCGCAATCCTTCTGATGATATTCCTGCGCCGCCTGGCGTCGGAAGGGCCAATTGAACGCTCTTTGTTTCACATTTTCGAGCCTGCCAGCCAGCGCGGACCCAAGGCGATCGAGGAATTACAGCAGCAGACCGTCAGTTTGCTGAGCTTTAAGCCGCTGCCGACTGCGATCTTCGGCGAGCAGCTGAGCTTCAACATGCTGCCGCGCCTGGGCGAAGAGGCGGTCGAGCCTTTAGAAGAAACCACGCGGCGAATCCGGAAAGATTTGGCGGCGCTGCTCCATCTTCAGGAAACGCCGCCCATCCCGCTGCCGTCATTTCGCCTGGTGCATGCGCCCGTCTTTCATAGCTATACAGTCTCGGCCTGGGTGCAATTCAAGAAACCCGTGGATGCCGCGGCCCTTCTGCGGCTGACGCCCTTCGAGCTTCGCTCGCTCGATGAGGGCTCGCCCACAAATACCGGTGTTGCCGGGCAGGCGGGGATTACTGTCGATGCAATAGTTCCGGATGATGAGTCTCCGAATGCCGCCTGGTATTGGCTGGCCGCCGACAACATCCGTCTGGTCGCCTCAAACGCGCTGCTGGCGGCAGCGTCGATTCTGGAACAGTCGGCACGGAGAGTGCAGTGAGCGTTCGCCGCCTCCTGCTGCTTTGCGCAATCCTCGTCCCGGGTGCTGGCTGCGGCTACCACGTCGGGGGAACGGCCGACTTAATTCCCAAGAATATAAAGACGATCGCCGTACCGCCGTTCACCAACACGACAAGCCGCTACAAGCTGACAGACAAGCTGCCGAATACGATTGCCAGAGAGTTTATTTCACGTACCCGGTATGAGGTGATTCAGGATGTCACCCAGGCCGACGCCGTATTGAACGGCGCCGTCAACAACGTATTGATCGTCCCGATGACTCTCGATCCGGCTACCAATCGCGCCGCGGGTCTTGAAGTACAGGTTTTCCTGGCCATCACGCTGCGGGACCGCTTGAGCGGCAAGCTGCTGTTCGACCGTCCGTTGTATGTCTTCCGGAAGCGCTACGAAATTTCAAACGATCCGGAAGTTTACTTCGATGAATCGTCAATGGCATTCGAGCGTTTGTCGAGAGACGTAGCGCGCTCTGTCGTTTCCGGCGTGCTCGAGAATTTTTGATGCAGCCGCGCGAGCTGGTCGAGCAGCTGGAACGAGGGAACCCCGAGGCAGTGTACCTGTTCGTGGGTCCGGAAACCCACGCGCGGAAAGCAGTCCGCGCGGCATTCGAGAAGCGAGTATTCGGAGATACCGCTTCGGAAACCGGCTTGGAGCGTATCGATCTCGAAGAGACACCGCTTGCTTCGATTCTCGATGATGCTAGTTCGCTCTCGCTGTTCGCATCACGCCGGTTGTTGTGGGTCACCTCGGCGGAGGCGGCTTTGCCGCGGCGGATCACCACAAAGGCAGAAAGCGAAGCGGAAGGACCGGCCGCGGCGCTGGCGGCATACGTAAGGAATCCGTCGCCCGATACCGTATTGGTGT
>CAYTVP010000075.1:13169-14380 GCA_964441675.1 uncultured Solibacteraceae bacterium
GTGTTCGATTGCAGCCGCTATGCGCTCGATGGCGATGACAAGGCCAAAGTGGAGCGCGTACGAAAATTCTACGCCGCGATACCGGCTGTCGTCGAGTTCCCGGCGCTTTCGGCTTCGGAAGCCGCGCGTCTGGCGCGTCAATCCGCCGAAGAAGCTGGACTCCGGTTAACTGCCGCGCAGATCGGTGTCCTCGTCGATGCCCTGGACAGCAATGCGACCCGGATTGTCTCAGAAGTGGAGAAGCTGGCTCTCTACGCCTCTGGCGGAACAATCTCCGACGGCGATCTCGCGGCGATGATTCCGAACGCCCGGACGTCCTCAATTTTTCTGCTGGTGAACGCGCTGGCGCGGGGAGACCGAAGCCAGGCTCTTGAGATCCTGGATGCGCTGGTCCGTGAGGGAGAATATCTGCCGCTGGTCTTGACGTTCCTCGCGACTCAGTTCCGGCTGGCCCTCAGCGCGCTGGAGGGGAACGCTCGCAATCCGGCGCAGATTCAGGCTCACTTTGCGAAAGCCAGGATCCCCATGTGGCGCAGCCGTGCGGAGCAGGTGGCTGAGACGTTACGGGTTTTTCCGCCGGCGCGCTTGCGCCAGGCTTTGTTGCTCACGCATCAGACAGATGTCGCCTTACGAGATACCCGCCCGGACGATCGGACGGTTGTTGAAACCCTGGTCTGGAAGCTGACGGAAGGAACGGTGAAGAGAAGCTAGGCCGCTATTGCCCGAACGCGGGCGGTAATGCGACTCTTGTATCGGCTGGCGGTGTTCTTTTTGATGATTCCGGTTTTGGCGGCACGGTCCAGCACAGAGAAAGTCTTCGGCAGGGCGGCTAGAGCCTCGTCCTGCTTTTTGTCTGCAATCAGGCGGCGGATCGCCCGAATCTGGAAGCGGAGACGCGACTTGCGGGCCTTGTTGATCAGGGTGCGCCGCTCGGTAATGCGGATGCGTTTAATCGATGAAACGGTATTTGCCATGCAGCTTACAGTCGAAGACGATACTCGATACAGAATAACGCGTCCGGCCGGCCGAAATCAAATCGTCCCACCGCGGCGGGGAAGCCTCCTATGCGGAAAAGTTCTTGTTGATAAAGTTGAACTTACAGGCCCTTTTCAACGTCTATTTCCGGTGAGGCTCATCGCTTGAGGAAAAAGTGGAAGACTCTTGTGCCGATTGCGGTCGTACTAGTGGCCGCAATCGGCTTGTTCGCCCGC
>CAYTVP010000076.1:0-864 GCA_964441675.1 uncultured Solibacteraceae bacterium
ACTCCACGTCATCGGCTCCGCCGGTGATGTGCGACGTTTCTTCGCCGCCGCTTGCGCCAATCGGAATCAGTTGCGCGGCTTCAATAGAATCATTCGGCTCCACTTCGACGAACATTCCGCGGGCCGGCTGGCCAAGATCTATCGGCTTCACTTCCGCTCTCAGCGGAACAGTGGTCCCTTTCGGCCACGGCGTCCTGGCGGGAAAACGATCCAGCTTCTGAACGATCCCCGCTTCTCTCCAGCGCGGGAGATTGAAGATCGGTTCTTCTTCTTCGACCGCCGTAACCTTCAACTCCAAAGAAGCTGTGGCGGGTGCGCGATAGAGGATATAGAAGTCCGGATCCAGGGCATGCAGTACTTTGCGGTAACCGGCCCACTCCACCGCAACACGGCCGTTCCGGGGAAGCTTCGACGGCGAGGGAAGGCCAACACTGACCTCAACTGTCTGTCCGGCGGATACCGAGTAAGTGCGGGAGTAAACACCCGAGAAATCAACCGGCGCAGCGGTAACAGCAAGCGGCAGAAGGAGAAAAAGAAATCGGGCCAGCAGCATGAATTTCGTTCGCTTAATGGGTCTTGTTTAAAATACTCCGGTTCTAATCTCCGCGGGTAGTGAAAATTGAACTATCGGGCGGCCGCAAACCGCACACGGCCCCACATTTCCGGAATATGCATGTTGATTGCTCCCTGCGGCGACCAGACCCAATTATCTTCTTTAGTCCGTGGAATTTTGCGATACCGTCCATGGACGATCTCATGTTGCCATTGAACACGAGAAAAATTAATTCTCCACTCGTCGCCTGGACGCGGCGGGCAAGGTCTGTGAGCGTACTCCGCCAGGGCCTTCCAAGGAAACGCGATCTC
>CAYTVP010000076.1:874-14285 GCA_964441675.1 uncultured Solibacteraceae bacterium
CCACGGTCGATATCCGATGGATCGTTTAGCGTGCCATCGACATGGACGGCGGTTCGCAGTCCTTCGATATTCCAGCTATTCCTTGCCTTTCCGCCATGACGGTAAGGACGATCAAGAAACAAATCCCATCCCGTATTTAATGCATTGATCTCGAACTCGTAATATTCCAGCGTGTCGCCGTTGGGATCGATGAATACTTCAAAGTCGTTGTCGTGAAAGATGACAGAATCACGCTTAGTTAGAGTCGCCCAGACATGCGGCTCTTCGAGGACGGCTCCAACGTAGAAGTATTGCGAATCCCACGTCATCTTTGCGCGTGTGCGGAATCGCGGAGCTGGCTTTTTAGATCCCTCGATATCGACAAAATAGGGTGTCCAGGGCACGGCTGCCCAAGCGGATTCATTCAAGTTTCCGTCGATTGTGATCGGACCGGTTGCATGCCGGCAGTGATATGTCTTCGGTGCGCCGTGCGCCATAACGATCGCGAGTGTAGCGAGAAAGGATGCGCCGAACGGCTTCATACACCTCCTCTGCGGCGGCGCGACAGCAAATAAGGGCGGTTTGCAGTCACCTATTCAGAAGTAGCACGGGTAAGCAGTGTAAAAGATACCGGCAGATCAGGAATTGCAGGACCTGAGAAGATGGGGCTATGGCGGAGAGACAGGGATTCGAACCCTGGATACAGTTTCCCGTATACACGCTTTCCAAGCGTGCGCCTTCAGCCACTCGGCCATCTCTCCGCAGGACGCTTTCAGGTTAGCAAGACTGGCCGGTTACCGTGCGGCGCGATCTTTCTCCGCGGCCCGGAGGCGCCTTTCCGTCTCGCGAGCCTCTGGCGTGAACGCGTCGCCAAAATCATCGATTTCGTAAAGCGGCCGGATCTCAATCTCGACGTTGCCATCGCCATCAAGAGTTGGCCAGCGTTTCACCCATTCGATCGCTTCCTCTTTCGATTTCACGTCGATTACTGAAAAACCGGCAATCAGTTCCTTGCTTTCGGTAAAAGGCCCATCGACGATGGTAGGCCGGCCGCCGGAGAACTTCACACGAGCGCCCTTTGCCGAGGGCTTTAGCCCTTCGCCAGAAACAAGAACGCCCGCCTTCTCCATTTCTTCCATATAGGCCATCATTGCCGTTGCCAACTCCTGAGTAGGCATCACTCCCGCTTCCGTATCCTTGTCGGCCTTGCGTAGAATCATGAACCGCATTGATTGTTTATGTCTCCTTAGCGTCGTTACGACTGCCGAGCCGGAAAGTTCTCTTTAACCCCCGGCTCTATTCCTACGTCGAACGGCCTCCTCCGAAATCGACAGCCGTTATGTAATCTGTTTTCGTGGGAAAAACGGGCGGGCCGCGTTATTGACCAAGCTCGATCTTGACCTGCCGCTCAAATAACTGCTCGTATTTGGCAACCGTGTCCAGATAACCTTGCGGATCGACGAAGTTCTTCGCTTTGAACTTTGCCGCCATATTGTATTGCGAACCGTGCGCAGCGACCCAGATGTCCGGGCGCATGACGCGTTGACGGGCAAACGATTCCCGAAAGTCCTTAACAATATCCGGATACTTTGGATTTGCAAGCGACATCACGACGGAACCCATGTTCGCGAATAAGAAAGTCTGCGTCTTTCCGTTGTCGCGGACGGTCGTCTGGTAGCTGGAACTTCCCGGCGTATGCCCGAATGTATAAAGAACCTTCAATTCGGTCCCACCAAGCCGGATCACTTCCCCGTCCTTCAATTGACGCTCCACCGGCACCTTGGGGAACTGCGTGATCCCGCCCGGATCGAGCGCGCCCCCGCTTTCGAGCAGCCGTGCATCAGGAGGCGTGGCAAATACTTTTGCTCCCGAGATGCGCTTCATTTCGGCCAGTCCCGCTACGTGGTCGTAGTGCGCCTGATTCGTGAGAAGAATACGGATGTCCGTGGGCCGGAAGCCGAGTTTCTCAATGCTGGCGACAATCTGCACGGGCGAATCCTCAAGACCCGTGTTGATCAGAATGTGCCCGGCGGGGTCCGTCAGAAGGAAGCAGCCCAGGTCTTCGGTGCCGACGTAATAAATGTTGCCGGCGATCCGATGGGCCGGGAACGGCCGGGACCACTCCGGACGGCCTTGGGCGTGGGCGCCAAGTGCCGCCAAGAGAAAAATCGCGATGCGCACCGGCATTTCCTCAAAATCTTAACAGAGGGTTCCGTCACTGCTTGTGAAGAGCTGCCAAGTCGGCGAGATCGTAGTAGCGGTAGAGATCCAGACAGAACATCTCGGGCGCCTGCTCAAAACGGACGGGACGGCTGTAGGCCTCCGACAACGATGTAAGCCCCGAATGAGTCGTCACGCCGCGGAACAGCTTGGGCGCGAGCGCCGCGGCAACAAGAGCGGTGAGCTGACTGCGCATGCCGGATGTTTCAATATGTGCTCCGCCGCCCTGCCATGCCGCAATCGCCGTTAGATGAGCAGCACGGATTCCCAACGGACGGTGCCCCGTGGCCGCAAGCAGTTGCGCGAATCCGGTGAAACCCGTCGGGCTGGTTGTCATGTCGCCTGTGCCCAAAACGTCGATTGCCAGCACGCGTTCGCCGCGATTGACGGCGTTAACGACCGCTTCAGCGGACCCTTTACGGCCGCTGTCGTCGAGCACAATCCGGAAAGGTGCG
Source organism: uncultured Solibacteraceae bacterium (assembly GCA_964441675.1). Taxonomy (GTDB): domain Bacteria; phylum Acidobacteriota; class Terriglobia; order Bryobacterales; family Bryobacteraceae; genus JAPKYZ01. The sequence goes on from CAYTVP010000076.1 coordinate 3,529, forward strand.
TCATCAGCCAATCCAATCGCGCGGACAAGAACGCCGGTTGCAATCAGACCGTCGCTCAAGTCGAAGCGATAGGAAACAGATTCCACCCCCTTGGCCTTTGTACCGGATACAACCCATGCCCGTTTCACCTCCGCCGGCTGATACCGGACAATCTCTTTCAGCGCCGGCCTTGCCGCGCCGTGGTTGCGCCTCTCCGCCACTTTTCGTGCAAGCCCGAGCAGAGTCAGGTTACCGGGCTCCAAACCAACCGATAGCTCAGCAGCGGTTTTGATCTCCGCGGAGGTATTGGATTCCCGATCAATTGCCTTAAGGCCGAGATGCCTTGCCAAAAATGAATACGCGGCCAGACGGTTATCCAATTGATAGTTGTGATTGCCCGGGTCGCTGTTCTCGTGCCATCCAAACAGCTTCGAATCGTTTTGAAAGAATCCCAGAATCTTCGTATAAATCTGATCGCGAACCAGCGGAGCGCGAAAACAGCAATCATCTTCGGCGTTGTAGATGAGCAGCGTCGGCTTGGGTGCGCGCATGGCCGTCAAATGGGGAAAATCGGCAATCGTCAGCAGGTCTGTCGGATTTTGTTCCAGATCGCCGACGTCTTCCCCGCGTTCCAGGCGTGCCTCAAGGCCGGAGTAACCCGCTACCGGCACCGAAACGGAAACACGTTCGTCGAGCGCGCTCAAAAAGATCGTCTGCCAGCCGCCTCCGCTTAAGCCGGTCACCGCAAGCCGCTGGGGATCGACTGCGGCATGCTGGGCGAGAAAATCAAGCCCGCGCCGCATGGCAAGGTAGAAGATTCCGACGCCGCTGGCACCAGCAAGGTCCAGATGAGCGCCGAACCAATGGACATTTTCATCATGGGCCAGCTCGCCATAAGCAAACCATTCGAGATTCAGGGCATAGGCACCCATGCGGGCAAGCTGAATACAGCGTTTCTGCTTATACTCGACAGCCTTGCCGGGCGGACCCACGTGCCCATTCACGTTCAAAACGCCCGGAACACGGCCCGATGCGGCGGCAGGCTCATAAAGTAGCGCCGGCATCCACATGCCGGAAACGATCTCGATGCGCAGCTTACGCAGGGTGTAGGTCCCATCCGTGGGTACCGTCCCAACCTCGACAAAACGCAATGGTGAGTCGGTCCATTCCGCCGGCCACCCATGGGAGACAATCTTCCGGAGAATGTCCCCGCGTAGACGCGAGGCTTCCGCCTTCCACTGCGGCCCGGCAGCCGGATAAGAAATATGCGGAGCCAGGAATCGCTGCAACTCGAGGGCATTTGCTTCGGGCGTAGTGATCGGACGCTCCAGGATGGCGGTCATCGGCCGGATCTCTGCCTGCGGCCAAACAACACACGAGAGACAGAAGGCGGCTAGCGATCGTTTCATGCCCTGTCCCTAAAATGAGTACCGCAATCCGAGCTGAATAATACGCGGATCTCCGGCACTGGTGATTCTGCCGAACAACGAGTTGCTGCGGGACATATTCGGATTGCCGAGATTCACACGGTTGAACAAATTGAAGAATTCAGCGCGAAATTCCAAGCGATGTTTCTCACTGAACGGCATCGGGAAATTCTTGAAAGCCGAAAAATCAAAGCTGTTGAAACCCGGGCCGCGCAATGTATTGCGGCCGATGGTTCCGAATGTTCCTGGTGCCGGTTGAGCAAAGGCCGCGCGATTGAACCACTCCTGAATTTGCTCGCCCCGGCTGCGATCGCCAGGGAGCGCAGGATCGCCCACGATATCGACCCGGTCCTGGTTGATACCCGTTAAAGAGATATCGACGCCGTTGGTAGGCGTAAGTGGTGCCCCGGACTGAAGCGTAAGGATTCCGTTAGTTTGCCATCCTGCGATAAGCCATTTCGAGGCATTCTGCGGATTCCATGGCAGCGCCCAGTTAAAGGAAGCCGTGAGACGCGCCGTCCGGTGGAAGCTGGATACGGCATAGTCACGCTCGATCGAATCATACGGATGCGTATTGCCGTTGCCCTCAAACGCGGTGTTTGAAAGCAAGTCCATGCTCTTCTGCCAGCTAAAACCACCCAGGACGGTAAATCCACGGCTGAAGCGGCGTTCGATCGATGTCACCAACGCATGATAGTTGGATCGGCCGTAAGTGCCGGCATAGGTAATTTCCGTAAACTCAGGACGCGGACGGCGCTGGTTTGTGTTGGGGATCGTGGCGCCAGGACCGTAGACCGCGGGATTGAGCTCCGCGGAATGGAACAACCGCCTGCCGGCTGAACCTTGATACGTAGTCCGCAGAACAAGCTGAGCGGGCAGTGCTTGTTCGACCGTCAGGTTCCATTGATGCAGGTTCGGATAGTTAAACTCGGGAGCGAATCCTACGATGAGAAATGGCGATGGAAAAGTTTGAGAAGAAGATATGGGCCGTGAGACTGGGAAGGGATTCACATAGCCTGTATACGGGTCGGCGGTGCTGGCCGGAGCGACAATGTCCACACGGACGGAATTCGGCGGCGATGTAACCTGACGATTGTATGTAAGCGCCGGCATCTGGTCGTGGAAACGGCCATATCCGCCACGAACCGAAGTCTTTCCGTTACCGAAGACATCCCAGGCAACGCCTAATCGAGGATCGAAGATTCCATAAGCCGCGGGCACTCCCGATTTCGGCACGCCAGGATCGCCCGCCGCCAACTGGCCGGGAGGAAGATTGGGGAACCGTTGGGACTTTGTGCCGGCTCGATATGCCGCATCGTTGAACTGCGAGATTTGGTTCGTGGGAATGTCGGTAAACGGGATGAATGGATTCCAGCGGACGCCGAGGTTTAACGTCAGGCGGCGGTTGAGCTTGAAATTGTCCTGCAGATACACACCATAGAGATTGCGTACAAGGTTGTTATAAAGAGGGTTGATCTGGGCGAAAGCGCTGGGTCTGCCAACCATGAAGTCGGCCAGATTGTTGCCCGAGAGCTGCCCGGCGAACGTAAAGTTGCCATCAGAGAGAAAGTCCTGGTCAAGGATGCTTTGCTCGCGGACGATATCCAGGCCGAACTCCAACTCGTGCCGGCCCTTAATGACGGTCCACCCATGCTGCAGGTTGTATTGGTTGCGCGGCACGCGATAGAGCGCGTTGAATGAGTTGCTGAAGTACTGGCTGACATTCATCCGGAACGTAGACCCATTGGACATGGTGGGAACGTTGATACCTAGCTCGCGGTGTCCGGGGAAACCTTCCGGCTGTGTCTGAACAGCCGACGCGCGATTGTAGCTCAACGACGTATTGACAAGCACTGTTGGGCTGAGCGTGGCAGTGTAGTTTGCTACGGCGCTCTGGCTAAGCCAGCGGCGATTCGCCACGGCCGTCAGGATATTGTCCGGATCTATGATGACCGGAATCTTGAGGGTGTCGAAGAAGTAACGGCCGGAAAGCTGATGTTTCGACGAGAACTGATGATCGACGCGTACAAGATACTGGTTGTCTGTTTGTTTATCCGCCCGTTGATAAAAAATCAGGCCATCGGGTGAGGTGGCGGTCGGCAAGTATTCGAGCACGCGCTGCGCTACAGGATCCAGCCGCGATTGGGGAATAATATTGCCCGGAAAGGGCTGGCCTGTATCCGGATCGACCAGATTCGGACGGTATTGCTGGCTGATCGCTGACAATGGCAGCGCCGAGAAGTCGCCGCCCCGCTGTGCGGCTGTTGGAACAACCGAGGTCAGCGACGTGGGAAGGGAGCGGACCTGGGTTCCCTGCCAGGAGCCAAAGAAGAAGGTTCGATTTTTTACGATGGGACCGCCGAAAGCAAACCCGTACTGATTGCGCTTCAGGCCATCATTTTGCGGTGCGAAGAAGTTCCGCGCATTGAGCTTGGCATTACGGAGATATTCGAACAGAACACCGTGAAATTCATTGCTGCCGGATCGCGTGACGATGTTCACCACGCCACCGCCGCGGCCGGCAAACTTCGCTCCATAGTTGTTTGTTTGGAAGCTAAACTCCTGCACAGCATCCGGGTTGGGCAGTACATTGGCTACTTCCGTATAGGGATCTTCGTGGATGCCGCCGTCCATAACGAACGTAGTGGAGTTGCCCCGTCCTCCACTTGCGGAGATCAACTCATTGCCGGATTCAGGGCGCGTAGCAGATTGATTGAAGGTGCCGGAAGCAGTGAGTGTGCCCGGCGTGATCCGCAGAAGTTGCATTACGTTCCGTCCGTTTAACGGAAGGTCCGTCATACGCTGCTGTGTGATAACTGTGGACAGAGTGGAGTTACGGGTATCGATCGTAGCTGCTTCACCGAACACGCTGACCGATTCCGTGACCGACCCCAGCTGCAATTGCGCGTTGGCAGTGGCGTTCTGATCCACCTGTAGAACAATCTCCGGAATTCCGAAGCGTGAAAACCCGTCTTTCGCAATCGTAAGACTGTATCGGCCGGCGCCAAGCGCGGTAAGCGTATAGAAACCTGCGTCGTTCGAGATCGTCGTGCGCTCAATTCCAGTGTCGAGATTGAGGACGGTGACGTTCGCCGAGGGAACCGGAGAACCGGAAGCGTCGGTGACAACACCCGCCACCGAAGCCGTGTTGCGCTGAGCGAAACCAACCATTGGCAGGACGAAAACGAATGCCAACGCGAGGATGGGTTTGGGGACTAATCGGCGGTTCATCATGATAAAGTGCGGCCTCTTAACCTCGCGTGAGTATATCGCCACCAGTTGTAGATAGGAAGAGCAATTCGCGCTATTTCGCGCATAATACGCCAGTGGCAGCAGAGAATGTCAGGATGATTATTTCCGGTCGAAGCGGTTACTTTCTGCTGTCGCGTTGCAGAGGATTGCAGCCGTAATGGCTGCCGCCCGTAGGACCATTTCCGGCCTGCGCTGGTACATCATCGGCCTCGTATTTCTGGCGACGCTGATCAACTTTATCGACCGCCTTACGGTCACCGTGCTCGCGCCGGTGATCATTTCCGACTTGAATCTTTCCAACCAGCAGTTCGGGCAGATTGCCACCTGGTTTCTGGCCGCCTACTCAGCCAGCCATGCGCTTTCCGGACGGCTGTACGACCGCATCGGTGTGCGGCGCGGCTTTTCGCTTTCCATCACGATCTGGTCGCTGGCTGCGATGGCGCATTCCGTGGCCCGCGGCGCAGGCGCGCTCAGCATCTGCCGCTTTTTCCTGGGCCTGGGAGAAGCAGGCAACTGGCCGGGTGCCGCGAAAGTTTGCGCTGAATGGTTTCCGCCTCACGAACGCGCTTTTGCAATGGCGATCTTCAATAGCGGGGCAGCGCTTGGCAGTGTAATCGCACCCCCGGCAATCGTATTCCTGCAGTTGCGATTCGGATGGCAAGCCACATTCCTGGTGACCGGTTCTCTCGGATTTATTTGGCTGCTGCTCTGGCTGTGGATCTACCGCCCGGCCGCGGTGCATCCCTGGCTTTCGACGAAAGAGCGGGCTATGCTCGAATCCGTCGAAATCGCGCCAAGCCGGACTTCGTGGCGGACCTTGATGCGGTTCCGGCCTCTTTGGGCGATCGTACTATCGCGATTCCTGACGGATCCGGTCTGGTGGCTCTATATCACGTGGCTGCCGCTGTACCTCAATCGAGTCCACGGTCTCGACTTAAAGTCGATCGCCCTGGCGGCTGCTGTGCCGTTTCTCGCCGCCGATGCGGGGAGCCTCCTCGGCGGAGCAGCATCCGGGTGGCTGATGCGCCGCGGGTGGCCCGTGGACCGGGCGCGCAAGAGTGTCATCCTTGCGTCCGCAGCGATGATGACGTGCGGACTGGGTGTCGTCACCGCCGAGAGCGCAGCCGTCGCCCTGTTTTGGATTTCGCTTGTGACCTTCGGATTCCAAGCGTGGATCAACAATGTCCAAACACTTCCGTCAGACTATTTTGCCCAAGGGTCAGTAGGCGGCGTGGCGGGCATGGGCGGACTGGGCGCCGGCATCGGGGCGATGCTGTTTATGTTTGGAACCGGTTGGGTTGTCGATCATTTCGGTTATCGTCCGGTCCTGCTGACAGCGGGCCTGCTTCCGGTTGCTGGCACGGCCGTGCTGCTTGCGCTGGGCGGCACCATCCGAAAGGTCGAGTAGCGAAACCGGCGGACTTCGCTCGGGCCGTTATCCGCGTCCCACCAGCGGCATCTTGGTCGCCATAACCGTCATGAACTGAACGTTGGCATCGAGCGGAAGATTGGCCATGTACAGCACGGCATCGGCGACATGCTGGACATCCATGCGGGGCTCCACCATCAGTTCTCCATTGGCCTGCGGCACGCCGGCGTTCATTCGCTCGGTCATTTCCGTAGCGGCATTGCCGATGTCGATTTGCCCGCAGGCAATATCGTGCTTCCGCCCGTCGAGCGAAATACATTTCGTCAGCCCGGCCACAGCATGCTTGGTCGCCGTGTAAGGGGCCGAGTTTGGCCTGGGCACATATGCCGAAATGGAACCGTTGTTGATGATCCGCCCTCCCTTCGGCTGCTGGACCTTCATCAGCCTGACCGCTTCCTGAGCACAGAGAAATACGCCGGTCAGGTTCACGTTCACCACGTTTGTCCATTGCTCGTGCGTCAGGTCCTCAAAGGGCACACCCGGCGCCCCGATGCCGGCGTTGTTGAAAAGAACATCCAGCCGCCCGGACGTTGCCTTCACGTCGGCGAAAAGCTTTCGTACGCTTCCCGGTTGTGTAACGTCGGTGGGAATAGCATGCATCGGCGGGCCGGAGGGTTTCGCCTGCTTTGCCGTCCGGTCCAGCTCGCTTGCGCGTCTTCCTGCCAGAAATACCGTGTATCCCGCCTCCTGGAGCCGAAGGCTGACCGCGCGCCCGATTCCGCTGCCGGCGCCTGTCACAAGAGCGATCTTTTGATGAACAATCATTCTGCCTTCGATTGTCTCCAAGGAATGTCAGCGCAAGATCCTGGTGTAGCCTGTGGTCGTGACGAAGGAAGATGCGAGCGTGGTGCTGTCGATCGACGGACACGATGTCCGGGTCACGCATCCAGCCAAGTTGTACTTCTCAAAACAAACGCAAGTCACTAAGCTCGACCTTGTTCATTACTACTTATCGATCGCACCCGGCGCGCTGACCGGTATTCGGGACCGTCCTCTGGTGCTGCGCCGTTTCGTGAATGGCGCCGAGGGCGAGGCGTTCTATCAGAAGCGCGCGCCCCGCGACCTGCCTTCGTGGCTACGGACCATAACTCTTTCGTTTCCATCCGGACGCACCGCGGAGGAGATCGTCGTTGATAATGCGGCGGGGCTCGCCTGGATCGCCAACTTAGGTTGTCTCGAACTGCATCCGCACCCGGTCCGCACTGGAGATCTCGACCATCCTGACGAACTGCGCGTCGATCTCGATCCGGGCCCCGGTGTTGAATGGAACGATGTACGACGTGTCGCCATGGAAGTAAAATCCTTCCTCGAGGATGTCGGGCTTCGCGGCTGGCCCAAGACCAGCGGTTCCCGCGGAATGCATATCAACGTTCGGATCGAGCCGCGCTGGAACTTCAGTGAAGTGCGCCGCGCAGCCGTAGCGCTCTCCCGGGCCGTGGAGCGCCGCGTGCCCGCGCTTGCAAGTTCAAAGTGGTGGAAGGAGGAGCGTCACGGCGTATTTCTGGATTACAACCAGAACGCCAAAGACCGGACGACGTGTTCCGCCTACTCGGTGCGCCCGCTCCCCGACGCGCGCGTCTCCACTCCGCTTCACTGGCACGAAGTGCCGGATGTCAATCCAGCCGACTTTACGATCCTGACCGTTCCGAAGCGCTTCCGCGAATTGGGCGATCCGCACGCAGATATCGATGCGTACCCCGGCTCGCTCGAAAAGTTGCTGGAATTGGCAGCAGCGGACGAAGCCGCGGGACTTGCCGACGCCCCCTGGCCGCCGCACTTCCGGAAGATGGAAGGCGAAGCATCTCGTGTCTCGCCCTCGCGCGCAAGGGCACAGCCGAAGAAGGCGCGAGCTCGTATGCCTCTCCTCGTCATCGCACATTCCCCGGATAAGGACGCGGCGCTCGCGGGGCTGGAGCGATGGAAGGCGAAGCATCCGGATGCGGCGAAGCTTCTTGCGGTGGACGACGTCCTGGTGGATAACATGCGAGGCAGATCGTCAACCTGGACCCGCATCCGCGTGAATCTTCGTCACGTGCCGGAAAACCTTCGGCCGAAGCAGGAGACTCCCGATCCGGATGACGATCCAACCCGCGAATGGCGCGAGTGGAAGCGAACACCGGCCGCCAAGAAGAAACCATCTTCCACTAAGACGACACGTAAGACTACCGGAGGAATCTAGAACCGGCCTTTAACGCCATCTGGAGAAGATGCCGGCGATCTCTTGCGGCGGAACTACTTCCAACTGGGCATAAGTACACTCGGATGGCCGTTTGTCGATTCGCCACCTCCGAAAGTGAGACATATGGCGAAAACGCATGCCTTGCATGTGCTCGTAGGCAACTTCGACCACAAGCTCCGGGCGCAACGGTTCCCACGACAAGTCCTTGCCCTGGCTCCACCGGCTTTGGCCGCCTGGTACGCGGCGACCCATGGCTTCTCCGGTGCGGTGCTCAGCCCAACTCTTCCAGGGGTGGTTGGTCAAAGCATTCTCCCGGTAAGGCTTCAGATGGTCCACCAGATTTGCGCGCTCTTCTTTGGAAAAGCTGGCACAAACTCCGACGTGTTGCAAAATACCGCCGTCATCGAACAACCCCAACAACAGCGAACCAACCGCCGTACCCTCGCTCTCTTTGTACCATCGAAATCCGGCCACAACGCAATCGCATTCGCGCTCGTGCTTCACCTTCAGCATGACCCGCTTATTCGATTCGTAGGTTCCGTCGAGAGGCTTGGCCATCACACCGTCAAGACCGGCCCCTTCAAAGCGGCGAAACCAATCCGAGGCTATGGCGGAATCGCGGGTTGCAGGTGTGATGTGAATCGGCGGCGCGGCACCGGAAAACAAGCGCTCCAGCTCACGCCGGCGCGTTTCGAATGACTCCGCGCGAAAGTCGCGCTCATCATTCAAAAGCAAATCGAACAACACGATCGATGCCGGAATCTGTTCCGAGAGCAGTTTCACGCGCGAAGCCGCCGGATGAACACGCAACTGCAACGAGTCGAAGTCGAGCCCATGGTCCTTCACAATGACGATTTCGCCATCCACAACACAGCGCTCCGGAAGCTGCGACCGCAGCGGATCGAGAAGCTCCGGAAAGTAGCGGTTCAATGACTTCTCATCGCGGCTTTGAATCAGAACCTCGTCGCCATCACGGAAGATCAGTGTGCGAAATCCATCCCACTTGGGCTCGAAGATCCAGGCTTCGCCGTCCGGCAACTCACCGACCCGTCGCGCGAGCATCGGCAGAATCGGGGGATTTACAGGAAGCTGCACGTACTCCCTGTTATAGCGTGGCGTTTCTCGGGGCGGCGTACACGGTATATGATTCTTCCGTTGACATGAAATACACCCTGCTCATCAGCGCAATTCTCGTCGCCGGTTGTTCTTCTACCGCTCCAACACCTGAAGTTTCCGAGAAAGCCGCGGAGATCCCCGAGATCGAGGCCGAGTTGATTGCTACGGATCCAAGCTGGGGAAATACCGAAGGCCCAGCCATCGATTCGAAGAATAATCTCTACTTCACGTCCCGCGGTACGTGGAAAGGGATTGTTCGGTTGAATCCATCGGAAGGCGCGCAGGAGTATGCGGCTGTTGCGACGAAAGCCGGACCCGGCGGATTGTGGATTGACGACGCCGACAACATTTTCCTGACCGCCACAGACGAGCGGCAGGTGATCCGCCTTAGCCCGGCGAAGAAGCAAACGGTAATTGCGACGCGTTTCGAGGATGACCCGAAGACTGCCAAGGGGCCGAACGACATAGTGGTCGCAAAAACGGGTATCGTTTACTTCACCGATCCAAATGGCTATGACGGCAGCGCGCCGAACGGCACCGTCTACTGGATCAACAAATCGGGCAAGACGCAGGTTTTCAGCAGAGACATCACCGGACCGAACGGCATCATCCTCAGTCTCGACGAGCGAACCCTGTTTGTCTCGCACAACACAGCCAAGGAAACCTCAAAAATTACCCGTTGGGCTCTTGAGGCGAATGGAGGCCCCGGAAGCATGCAGGAAGTCGCCACCGTGCCCAACTGCGTTGCCGACGGCATGGCGATCGATTCCGAAGGAGCCCTTTGGTTAACCTGCTATAGCTTCGGCACCGCATACCGGATTACGCCTGCCGACGGAAAGATCACAGCCAAGATCACAACCGAACAGAAAGCACTTACCAACGCCAAGTTCGGGCGAGGAGCGGACAACCGGTCGCTGTATCTCACCAGCTCCGACATGGATCGTGTCACCGGCTATGTATATCGCGCCACGGTCGGCGTCGCCGGACCGCGCTAGATTGCGAGGCTGACTACGTGGCTGGTGCCATTTTCGTCGGAGGCACTGGATCGAACGCCGGGAAAAGCTGGATGGCTACGGCATTGTGCCGGCTACTGGCGCGGCAGGGATTGCGCGTGGCGCCATTTAAGGCGCAGAACATGTCCAACAACTCTTACCCCTGCCGCGAGGGTGGAGAAATCGGCCGGTCACAGGTTGCACAGGCGGAGGCCTGCGGCGTGGAACCCACTCCGTTAATGAATCCCGTGCTGTTGAAACCGATGGCGGACTCGCGATCGCAAGTCATTCTGCTCGGCAAAGTTTGGCGAACGCTTGATGCTCGCGACTACTACCAGCATGCGCCTTTCCTTCGTCAGCAATGCCTGGCGGCCTATGAAGCT